>NZ_JBMVFU010000028.1:0-100426 GCF_049538315.1 Nocardia sp. AB354
TGGGCCGTCCCGAGAAGGTGAGACTGGACCGGTTGGAGCTGTCGACGGTCATCACTGACTCCTTCTACTCCCGAACTATCTGTTCCGGCGGTTAACGCTAACCGGCGGGCCGGGAACCGAGGGTGCTTCGCGAATCGTCTGTGCGGAAATCGAAGCAGGTCGGCGGGCCGTTGTGATCGCTCACAGTCGCCGGGACGCGGATCGGTTCCTCAATGCCACAATCGGCGGCAGGGCAGCGGTCGCAATCCGGGCCGGACCATGCCGTCCACGGTGACCGCCAGCCCGGAATGCACGGCGGCGGCGGCGAACTCCCAGGCCTCGGCGCGGGTGGCGGCGTATTCGAGCACCATGTCGCCGTCGGGGCCGGTGCCGCCGAAGTAGACCGTGATCCGGCGAGTGGGGATGTCGGGGGCCGTTTCGGAGATGTCCATAGCCGTGCTCCTTTGCATCGGTGCAGGAACGAAGCTACGTACTCGCGGGTAACCCGAACAGGTTTCAGCGCGGAATTCATCGCGTGACACATACCGCCGCGCGGCAAACTTGTGATTTCTCAGGAGCTGCGGTGCCGATTTCGGGTTGCCTCGCGCGCGCGATAATCTCTTGCCCATGGGCCTCACCGCGGTCCGGCGGGCGCTGAGCGTCGCCGCCGGCAGTCTGTTGCTGTTCGCTGCCGCCACGACTTCCGCACCGGCGCAACCGATCTACCCGGCACCGGACCCGGATCCGTTCTACGCCGCGCCGGCCGATATCGCCGAGCACAAGCCGGGCGATGTGCTGGCGACGAAACCGCTACCGCCGCTGGATATCTTCCCCGACACCGACATCACGCTGATCAAGTTCCGCTCGACCAATTCCGAGGGCAAGCCGATCGCGGCGACCACCACCGTCCTGACGCCGCGCAAGCGGGCGGCCGACGGGCCACTGCTGTCGTATCAGACGATCATCAACGGACTCGGCGCCGATTGCAGTGTCTCCCATGTGCTCTACACCAAGAACCCGGATCTGATGGTCCGCGAGGCGCCCGCCTACAACGTGGTGTTGCAGCGCGGCTGGAGTATCGCGATGCCCGACCATCTCGGGCCGCAGTTCGCCTACGGCGCAGCGCGTCTGGGCGGCCAGATCACCCTGGACGGCATTCGCGCGGTGCAGCACGCCGCCGATCTGAAACTCGAGCACAGCCCGGTGACGATGGCCGGCTACTCCGGCGGCGGCATGGCCACCGCATGGGCGGCCGCGCTGGCGCCGGTCTACGCACCGGAACTGCGCATCGCAGGGGCCGCGGCCGGTGGCGTGCCGATGAACATGGTGAAGATGCTGGAGGGCCTGGGGTACGGCTCGCATCCGGCCTTCGGCCTGGCGATGGCGGCCGGACTCGGCCTGGAACGTGAATACCCCGACCGGTTCCCGCTGTCGGACCAGCTCAACGACAAGGGCATGGCGGTGCGGCAGGTGATGGCGAACAGTTGCACCAACGGCCTGCTGGCCGCGGGCGCGGGGCACGGGGTGAGCGAGTTCGCGAAAACCACGTCGATGACCGAGGATCCGGTCGCGCGCAAGGTGGTCGAGGACAACAGCCTCGAGCTCTACACCGACAGCGTGCCGAATATGCCGGTCTTCGAATGGCATTCGCCCATCGACGGCCTGATCCCGGTGGATTCGATCGTCAATACCGATCGGCGCTGGTGCCAGGCCGGGGTCACGGTCCAGTCGGAGGCCATTCCGGTGCCCGACCACCTCACCGCGGCCGTGTTGGGTCTGCCGCAGGTGCTGAGCTGGCTCGACGGCCGCATGCACGCTCAGCCGGTGCCGAGCAACTGCTGAGCGCGCCGGCCTCGCACCGCGGGGGCGTGCCGGATTCGATATCGATGCGGACTCGCGGCGCGCACGATCCGAACACGCCGCCCGGACAGCCGGATTCGCCCCGGTAGTCTCGAAACACCTGGTTCAGCGCGGAACTCGGGTTGGCAGCGCACGGGAACCAGCGGTGAGCTTTAGTGGGGTGCGCCATGCGAATCCGGCATGTACTGGTCACGGTATTGCTGATCGGTTGCGGTCCTGTTGCGGGTACCGCAGCGGCCCAGCCGCCGATTCCCCTGCCCGCCTTGCCGTTACCGGCGATCGGCTTACCCGGGTTGCCAGGGCCACCGCTCGCACCCCAGGATCCGGATCCGGCGCGGTCGAATCCGCCGGCGCCGGGGCTCGCGCAGCTGCAGCAGTGGATCAACGTCCTGGTGCCGCCGCCACCCATCCCGGTGGCCGACCAGGCGGCCGCCGGGGAGACCGGAGTCACCGCCGACCTGGCCCGGCTGCAGCAGGCCGTCATGCCCTCGCCGGTGGGCGATCCGCTGCTCGACGACTGGCCCGCGGATCTCGCGGAGCTGCGGCCCGGTGATGTGATCGCGACCCGGGACGTGACGGCGACCGCCGCTCCGCTGCTGGTGGTGCCCGTGCGGCAGGCGTTGCAGGTGAAATACCGCACCACCGACGCACACGACGCACCTTCGTATGCGACTGCGACACTGGCGATTCCGGCCGCGCCGTGGACGGGTCCCGGATCGCGGCCGGTGCTGGTGAACAATCTTCCCATCGACGCGCTGGGCCGGACCTGCACGCCCGGCTACACACTCGCGCACGGTTTCTCCGGGGATACCGGCACCACCGATTTCGTCCCGCCCACCACGCAATTGGCGCTGTTGCGCGGGTACGCGGTGCTGATTCCCGATCACGAGGGTCCGCGGATGGCCTATGCCGAACCCTTCGTGGCCGGCCACGCCGTGCTCGACGCGATCCGGGCGATGCGCGCGGAGCTGCCCGCGGAATTCGGCGCCAGCCGCTACGCCATGCACGGATACTCCGGTGGTGCCATCGCCACCCGTGGCGCGGTGGCGCTGATCGATTCCTACGCACCGGAATTGGCGCCGCTGATCGTCGGTGCCGCATTGGGCGGCGTGCCGGCCGACTATCAGATCCTCTCGCAGAGCATGAACGCCAACTTCGCCTCGGGTGTGTTCCTGGCAGCCACCTTCGGAGTGGGACGGGAGCGGCCGGAAATCCTGGCCAGGATGAACAATCTGGCCCGGTGGGCGGCCCTCTCGCCGCTCAAGGACACCTGCGCCGGTGTGTTCGCCGTTCCCGGGGTGCTGTCACTGCCGATCGATATCGCCGCCGACACCCCCGATCCGCTGCACAGCGTGCTGGCCGGTGACATCTACCGGGTGACGCGGATGCAGGGCATGAAATCCGCTGTGCCGCTGTATGTCTACAACGGCGAACAGGAATTCTGGATTCCGGCCGCCGGGGCCCGCGAATTCTATCGCGACCAATGCTCACTGGGCGTGGCGGCGGTGTATCGCAGCGTGCCGGGCGAGCACATCATCGCAGCGGGATTGGGGTATCCGGAGGCCATGGGCTGGGTCGATCAGCGATTGCAGGGCGTTTCCGCCCCGAGTGAATGCTGAAACGGCGGCGTCTTTCTCTCGCGCCGGGTCGCGGATGATTTTGTGCCGCGACCCCAGCCGCCCCCGGTGCGATTCATGAATTGTCATCGGATCGCCGGTGTTTCGGGTTCGAGGCGATTCCGTGGCCGTACCGTGATGTGAACGCGGCACCGGTTTTTGCGCGGACGGTGCCGCGTTCGGCAACCGGCGCACCCGCACCTTCCGTAAGGAGAGGAGGTCGGCAGTGCGGACGCCGGACCGGCCACCGGTGAGCGGCTCCCAACTCGAAGCCGCCGCTCACGGCGCACAGCTCGACCCGCGGCACCAGGACTTCCAACCCCTTCCTCGACGCGGTCACTGTGCGTAGCAGTGGAACCGCCCGCCGGGTGCACCCTCACCCCAAGGCATCCGGCGGGCACACTTCGCGCGGGGACAGATTCTGGAGCGACCCGATGACACCATCCGCACCCAGCCTGGCGGCGACTCTGACCCGAAGTGTGCGCACCGACGCGCCGGCGCCGCATTCCGACACCAGTGCCGAATTCGGCGCCGGGGTGCGGGAATGTCTCGCCCTGGCCGCCGATATGGTCGCCGAACCCGATCCGGAACCGGCGGATGCCGCGCGGCTGGCCGAACTGGTCGGCCGGGCCGGCGCCTGGGCACGTGAGGGCATCGACCTCGACACCGTGCTGCGCGCCTACCACGAGGCGGTGCGGCGCGCGTTCAGCGATATCGCCGGTGGCCGCGGTGACGGCGAGACGTTGTTCTCCGACGCCGAGCAGGCCCTGCGCCTGCTGGAGACGGTGACGGTGGCGACCTCGGCCGCCTATCTCGACGAACACCGTTCGGCCGCCCGGCATCATCAGACCGCGGCCCAGACCCTGGTCACCGCGCTGCTCAGCGGACACGGCCGCGCGGCGCTGGCCCGCCGCACCGGGATCGCGGTCGCGCCCGCCTATCAGGTGGTGGCGCTGTCGATCGCCCCGCATCCCGGCGAATCCGATCCACGTCGCAATGCCGAAACGGTGGCCCGCCGCAAACTGCGCCGACTGCAGAGCGCGCTGGCGCCGGTGCTGGGTTCGCGGGCGCTGTCACTGCTCTCCGTCGACGGCGGCACCGTGCTGGTGCCGGTCGACGACCCCGATGCCACCGGCCGCATCGACGCCCTGGTATTGACCGCCGACACCCTGGACGTACTGTCCGCGGCGGCCTCGGTGCCGCTGACCGCGACCGTCGTCGCCGGTCCCACCGCACGCATCCCGGAGCTGGCCGCCCAGGCTCATGAACTGCTGGAACTGGTACGCGCACTGGGCCGCCCGCCGGGTCTGTACGAGATCGCCGACGTCGCGGTGGAGTACCAGCTGACCCGGCCCGGGCCGGCGCGTGCGCATCTGGCCGCGGTGCTCGGTCCGTTGCGGCCGCATCCGGATCTGCTGGAAACCCTTCGCGCCTATGTGGATTCGGGCCTGGACCGCAAATCGACCGCGGTGCGGCTGGCGATCCACCCGAACAGCGTCACGCACCGGGTGAGGCGCATCGAGCGACTGACCGGAATCGAGCTGGCCCGCCCGGACGGTCTGGCGCGCGCGAGCCTGGCGTTGCTGGCCTTCGACCTCGCAACCGATTCGCGCACCGAGGAGTATGCGTGAGCCTCGCCGTGACCGATCGCGATCTGCTCCGCGAGTTGGAACCCGTCGCCGAACGCTGTCTCGCGGATCATCTGCGCAAGGCGCGCGCCTGGCATCCGCACGACTACGTGCCCTGGGGTGAGGGCCGCAATTTCGCGGCACTGGGCGGAAACGATTGGGAGCCGCGACAATCGGCCTTGCCGGAGGTGGCGCGGGTGGCGTTGGTCACCAATCTGCTCGCCGAGGACGATCTGCCCTCCTGCCATCGCGCGATCACCGAGATGGTCGGCGGCGACGGGCCCTGGGGAACGTGGGTGGGATGCTGGACCGCGGAGGAGAACCGCCACGCGATTGTGATCCGCGACTACCTGGTGGTGACCCGCGCGGTGGATCCCGTTGCGCTGGAACGCGCCCGGATGACTCGGCTGACCAGCGGCGTCGCCGCGCCGGAGGTCCCGCGGTTGCTGCGCGGGTTGGCCTGTGTGACACTGCAGGAGCTGGCCACCCGGATCAGTCACCGCAACACCGGCATCGCCTGTGGTGAACCGATCGCCGACCGGATGCTGTCGCGCATCGCCACCGACGAGAACCTGCATATGATCTTCTATCGCAATATCTCCCGGGCCGCCCTCGAGCTGGCTCCGGACGCGATGATGCGTGCGATCACCGAGGCGGTCACCGGTTTCCGCCTGCCCGGGTCGGCAGGGCCCGGCTTCCGGCGGCACGCGCTGCTGCTGGCCACCCACGGCATCTACGATCCGCCGCAGCATCTGGAGACGGTGCTGCGTCCGGTGCTGCGCAACTGGCATGTGTTCGAGCGCACCGATCTGACCGGTACGGGGGAGCGGGCCCGCGACGAACTGGCCGCCTATCTGACCGCTCTGGAGAAGACAGCCGTCCGCTTCCGGGAACGGCGGGAACGAGCGCGCGCCCGGGAGACGGCGTTCGCGGACGGTCCGGCGGTGGTGCAGCGGTGATCACTCGTGCGGCGCTGAGCGCTGCCTTGGCCGTGGCCGCCGGCGCGATGGCGGCGGCCACGGTGTGCGCCGATCCGGCCGCGCCCCCGCCTCCGGCCCCGCCGGCGATCGATCCCGCCGTGACGCGAACGGAATTGGTGCGCACCGAAAATCGCGGGCCGGGCTGGGATCGGCTGTATGTCGCCTCCGCCGCGATGCATCGAGTGGTGCCCATCGATGTGCTGCACGGCGCCGGGAGCGAACCCCGGCCCACCCTCTATCTTCTGGACGGCGTGGAGGGTGCGGCGACCTCGGGCTGGCTCACCGACGGCGACGCCGCGCGCTTCTTCGCCGGCAAACCGGTGGACGTGGTGCTGCCCGGTGACGGCGTGGGCAGTATGTACGCCGATTGGGACCATTACGACCAGAACCTGGGCCTCAACCGCTGGGAGACCTTCCTCGTCGACGAATTGCCGCCGATCGCGGAGAAATATCTGCATGCCGTCGGGCGCCGGGCCATCGCGGGAGTGTCGATGGGAGCGCAGGCGGCGATGATGCTGGCACAGCGCCACCCCGGCTTCTATCGCGCGGTGGCGGGCATCAGCGGCTGTTATTCCACCGCGGACGAGGTCGGCCAGGCCGTCACTCGCATTACCGTGGCCTCGCGGGGCGGCAACCCCGAAAACCTCTGGGGCCCACCGAATTCGCCGGAGTGGGCGGCCCACGACAGTTATCTGGGCGCCGATACCCTGCGCGGCACCCCGATCTATCTGTCGGCCGCCACGGGCCTGCCGAGCCCCCCGGATCTGACCGCGATCGCCACCGCGCACGACGTCGCCGGTGCGCTGCGGTCCGCGGGTGGTGGCGTGGCGCTGGAGGCGGGGGCGCGCACGTGTACCGAGCGCTTCGCCGCGCGGCTCGCTCAGCTGGACATCCCGGCCACCGTGCGCTACATCCCCGCGGGGACGCATTCGTGGCCCGATTTCACCGCCGCCTTGCCCTCGGCGTGGGATGCGCTGGCCGTCGGGCTCGGGATAGCGCGGACCTGGGGTCCGCGCTGAGACGACCGGCGACTCCGGTTTCACTGTCGGGGCCCGAACACCTCCAGCACCACCGGCGGCAGATCCTGCGGGCTGACCGTGCCGACCACCGGCACGCCCGCATCGACGAAATCGGCTACGGCGCGGGGCATGTGGTCGGCCGAGGTGACGACCACCGCATCGCCGGCGCCCAGCGCGTGCATCATTTCCGCGGAGTTGGTGGCGTTTTCGACGGTATCGCCGGCACGTGATTCGATGTGGATCCGGTCGGGGGCCGTGCCGTGGGCGACGAGCCAGCGGGCCATGGCGTCGGCTTCGGTGGTGCCGCCCTGCGGATTCCCGCCGGTGACGATGATCGGCGAGGCCGGCGACACCATCGCCTGCACGAGCGCCGCCTCCAGCCGGGCGACGAGTTCGGGGCGCATGGTCCCGTCGGGCATCAGCCCGTAACCGAGCACCACGATCGCGGTGGTCGGCCCGTGCGGGGCGGGCAGCGGCGGCAGCGGATCGCCGACTGCGCGCAGCTGTTCGATGACGCCGGCCGCATCGGTGAGCGGATCGGCCGCGGCGGCGGGAAGCGCGATCGCGGTGAGAGCGCCGACGGCCAGCGCGGCGGCGGCGAGCAAGCGAAAACCGGTGGGTCGCACAGTGATACGAATGCCGGGCATCAGGACTCCAGACGACGTGGGGCCGTGCCACGTGCTCACGTGGACCGGACCGGACGGACAACTCCCAGTGAGAATCCGATATCTGTTCGTGATTGCGTCGTAATTGGTTGTATCGCTGGATATTTCACGGAACATTCGGGATTACTGCTGTGACTGCGCCGATTCGGGAAAATCTCCGGCGTCGCCGGACAATTCGCCCGGCTGTGCAACTTCACTGCGGTCCGTTCGGCGTCTCGTGAGATTCCGAAGAGACTGCCTTTGTCCGTATCGGCGGCTCGTCAGCGACTTTAGCGTCTGAGTTCGGTTTCGGCCGCGCGGCTCGCGGTCGCGCATCGCAACAAAGAACGCCGATGTTCTGACGAAAGGTTCACCCATGAGACCAAACACCCGCCGCAGGTCGCTGAGCGCCGCGGTCGTCGTGGGGGTTTCGCTGTTGATGATGGGCTTCGCGGGGGTCGGCGCCGACGCCGAGCCGGCGGGGGCGTCGAACGATCAGCAGCAGGAGCAGCAACTGGTCGACTTCATCGACCAGGGACTGAAGAATCCCGCCGCCCACCCGATCGCCGACACCGGCAGCGCCGGCACCGGTTCGGCCTGCACCTCGGGCAGTGGCGCGGGCTCGGGCAACGGCTCCGGTGACTGCTACGGCGGCTCCGGGTCCAGTTCGGGATCATCGGGTGGAACCTCGAGCGACACCATCGGCTACGGCCCGGCGCAGAGCTCGTTCCTGGCCGCCTTCGGCTACGGCCTGCTGCATCCGGATGTGGCCCCGCCGGGAACCAACGACTGGAACTGCAAGCCGACCGCGGCGCATCCGGAGCCGGTGGTACTGGTGCACGGGACGTGGGAGAACGCCTACGACAACTTCTCCTTCGTCAGTCAGCCCATCAAGGACGCCGGCTACTGCGTATTCACCTTCAATTACGGCAAATCCAATCTCATTCAGGGCGGCGGTCTCGGATCGGTGCTGCCGGGCGCCAACGGCACCGGCTTGATTCAGGATTCGTCGAAGCAGTTGGCGCAGTTCGTGGATCGGGTGCTGGCGGCGACCGGGTCGCAGAAGGTGAATCTGGTCGGCCATTCTCAAGGTGGCGCGATGTCGCGCTGGTATCTGAAGTTCGACGGTGGTGCGGCGAAGGTGCATCACATGATGACCTTCGGCGCCACCAACCACGGCACGACCCTCGACGGTATCGGTGCGCTGGGCCGGGCCGTCAACAACTTCGGCATCGACGTGCTCGGACTGGTCGAGATCTTCGTGGGCCACTCCGGTATTCAGCAGACGGTCGGTTCGGATTTCGTCAATCAGCTCAACGCCGGCGGCGACACCGTGCCGGGGGTGGACTACACGGTGGTCGGCACCCGCTACGACGAGGTCACCACGCCGTACGATCTGACGTTCCTGAAGCCCGGCCCGGGTGCGACCGTCGAGAACGTCACCTTGCAGGACGGGTGTGAGCAGGATCTGTCGGATCACCTGACGATGATGTACTCGCCGCGGGTGTTGTCGATCATCCTCAACACCCTCGATCCGGCCCAGACTCCGGCGCTGACCTGCAGCTTCAATCCGTGGCTGCTGGGCGGCGGCGGCAAACTCTGAGTTGTGGCGACCTGCCCGCCGGAACGCGAGAACCCTGAATTCCCATCGTGTTCCGGCGGGCCGCACGCCGCCGTGGGGTCCGGCGCGGATCGAGGACACGCCGGCCTCGTATCCGCGCTCAGGAGTGCACACACCCACGGTGGTGCGCCCGCCGGGCGATGCCCTCACACCGCATCGCCCGGCGGGCCTTTTCGTCTCGGCCCGCCGCTGCGGCGATCCGTTACTTCACGAAGGAGTTCTCATGTTCGGAAAGATGTCGCGCGGCAGCATCATTCCCGTGGTTCTGGTGCTCGCGGGCGCGGTGCTGGGGGCCGCGCCCGCCGGTGCGCGACCCGAACCGGTCGCCGCGGACGGGTCGGCGGTCACCGGCAGCTGGCGGCTCGATCCGCGCACCGAGCAGTTGCGGGTGCATTCGGCGGCGATGAACACCGACATCATGGTGAAGGTGCAATTGCCCGCCGACGACCAGGCGCCCGCGCCGGTGCTGTATCTTCTCAACGGCGGTGGGGGAGGCCAGGATTCGGCCACGTGGGAGCGCAACACCGATGTCGCGGGCTTCCTGTCCGCGAAGCAGACCTACGTCGTGCAGCCGGTCGGGGGTCGCTGGAGCTATTACACCGATTGGCGCGCGCCGGATCCGAAACTCGGTGTGTACAAATGGAAGACGTTTCTCACCGCGGAACTGCCGCCGCTGATCGACGGGCGCTATCGCACCACCGGCGCCAACGCGCTGGCCGGGTTGTCGACCTCGGGAACCTCGGTGTTGCAGTTGCCGATCGCCGCCCCGGGACTGTATCGGTCGGTGGCCGCGTATTCCGGATGTGCGCAGATCAGTGATCCGATCGGCCGGGAATTCGTCAAGATGGCGGTGCAGACCTGGGGCGGCGGCGATGTGGAGAACATGTACGGCCCCGACGACGATCCGATGTGGGCGGCCAACGACCCGTACGTGCACGCCGACGGGCTGCGGGGACTGAATCTGTTCATCTCCACCGGAACCGGTGTGCCCGGTATGTACGACGTGTACGGCGGCGACCACATGCAGCCCGGTCCGCGCGGATATCTGGATCAGCTC
Organism: Nocardia sp. AB354; assembly: GCF_049538315.1. NCBI lineage: Bacteria > Bacillati > Actinomycetota > Actinomycetes > Mycobacteriales > Nocardiaceae > Nocardia > Nocardia sp. AB354. Next base: position 10,405 of record NZ_JBMVFU010000028.1, read on the forward strand.
GTGATCGGCGGGGTGATCGAGGCCGCGGTGAACTGGTGTACGCACAATATGTCGACTCGTCTGGGGGAGTTGGGTATTCCGGCGACCTTCGACTTCGAACCCACGGGCACACACTCGTGGGGCTACTGGCAGGACGCGCTGAAACGCTCCTGGCCGGTACTCGCCGCGGGTCTCGGCATCGCGCCGTGAACCGGCCCGTGACGCCGTGACGGTGGCGTTGCCGCGAGCGGGGTGGTTCGGGTGCGGCGGGTCACATCGGCCGGTACGGTGGCCCGGCAGTCGTAGACTGTGCACGAACGATACGACGATGGGACGGTCGCAACGAATGATTCGGGCAGGTGAGCAGGTGACCGGCGGGGTCCTGCGGTGACGGCGGCGGCCACGCAGACCGCCTCCGGACCGGGCGCGGGGGCGACTCCGCCGCAGCCGGTACCGGCGCTGGAGAAATTCGGATTCGCGGAGTTCCGGCGTACCGCCGCGATCGGCACGACGATCGGCAGCCGGGTGACGCGCCGGGTCCTGCGTGAGGGTCTGCGCCCGGCCAAGCGCCGACGGGCGATGGCCGACGGCACGGTCGACGGTTTCGAGGCGCTGGGCCCGATGTTCGTCAAACTCGGCCAGCTCATCGCCTCGTCGCCGGCCTCGTTTCCGGACGAGCTCGCCGACGCGTGCCTGCGCTGCCTCGACGACGTGCCGCCGTTTCCGGCCACCGACGCCCGCGCGGTGATCGAGGCCGATCTCGGCGCTCCGATCGACCGGCTGTTCCGGGAATTCGACGACGAACCGCTCTCGGCCGCCTCGGTGGCTCAGGTGCACGCCTGCGTGCTCGCCGACGGCCGCCCGGCGGTGCTGAAGGTGCAGCGCCCCGACATCGCCCGCCGCATGATCGTCGATCTGCGCGCCGCGTACCGGCTGGCCGGTGCGCTGACCAAACGCTCGGAGAACGCACGCATCGCCAATGCCGAAGGCGTGGTGCGCGATCTGTACGACACGACCGTCGCCGAGCTGGACTTCCGCAACGAGGCCCGCAATCAGGCGCAGGCGAGGGCCGATCTGGCCGCCTTCGGCGACAACACCGGTGTGGTCGTGCCCGAGGTGTACTGGGAGTACTGCGGCCCGCGCGTGCTGTGCATGGAGCGGATGAGGGGCATGCCGCTCGACCGCTTCGACGACATCCGAGCCGCCCATCCCGACCCCGAGCTGCTGATCCGCCGTCTGGTCAAGGCATGGGTGGAAAGTGTTGTGGTGCACGGCCTTTTCCACGGCGACGTGCACGCCGGAAACCTCTGGCTGCTCGACGACGGCCGCGCCGCCATGCTCGACTTCGGCATCGTCGGCACCATGACGCCGCAGTGGCGCGCCTTCGTGCGCGCGCTGTTCCACGCCAGCGCCATCGACGGTGACTTCCGACCGGTCGCGCGGGCTCTGCGGGAACTGGATCTGCTCGACGGCGACGACGGTGACGACGCCACCATCGGCCGGCAGCTGGCGACCGCGCTGGCGCCGGTGTTGTCGGGCAAGCTGGCGAAACTGGATATGGGCAAGGTCGCGGCCCGGCTGGTGGAATTCGGCAAACGCCGGGGCGCCTCGGGCCCGCAGCAGTTGCTGCTGATGGGCAAACAGCTCGGCTACTTCGAACGCTATGCGGTCGCGCTGGCCCCGGGCTGGCGGCTCGGTCAGGATCTGTACCTGTTCCGCAACATCTTCCCCGAGGAGGTGGCCGCCAAGGTCGCCGCCGACGGCATCGAACTGCCCACCGACTGAGCTCACCGGTCGTTCACGCCGGGCGTTCGCCGAGGAGCAGGGCGACGATGGCCAGCGCGGTGTCGATCCGTGGTCGATCGCCGCCGAGCAGGGGTGCGTAGAGGTGCGCGTCGCAGATGCGGACGATGGCCTCGGCCAGGACGTCGGGGGCCAAGGGCAACGTCAGATTTCCCTGACGCTGTTCGCTGTCGAGCAGTTCGGCGACCATGCGCGCCGACGTCGATTCGATCCTGCCGGGGAGCAGCGCGAGCCGGATGAACAGCGCCGGTTCGCGACTGGTGAGGGTCCGCAGTGGTTCGGACTCGGCGACCGCGTTCATCACCCGTTCGAGGGTGTCGAGAACGAGGGCCGCACCGGATCCCGTGGCGGTGGTGAAGACCTTGCGGTAGGTGCGTTCGGTGGCTTCGGCCAGCACGGTCGCGATGAGGTCGTCCCGGTTGCCGACGTGCCGGTACAGCGTCGCGCGTCCGATGCCCAGGTCGCGGGCGAGCACCGACATGTCGAGTTGTTCGCCCGCCAGGTACAGCGTCGTCGCCGCGTCGACGGCGCGACGCCCCTCGGAAGTAGCGATCATGTCGTCCATCTCCTCATACCGCGGCAGGCCGTGCCGGCTCGGCGGCCGTATCGAGCTGGTTGACGAATCCTCGACTCTGAGACACACTTGCGCAGTGTCTCACACAGGATGGCGTGGATCACATTGTTTCGGTGGTCTTCGTGGCTGTCCTGCTCGTCGCCGATACCCCGAGGAATTCGATGTCTACCGTTGAAACCGTCCGTGGACCCCTCGACACCGCCGCCCTGGGCAAGGTGCTGATGCACGAGCACGTTTTCGTGCTCGGCGAGGAGATGCGGCAGAACTATCCCGAATATCCGAATCAGTGGGATGAGGACGCGCGGGTCGCGGATGCGGTCGCCAAGTTGCGTGCATGCGCCGCGCGCGGGATCGACACGATCGTCGATCCGACGGTGATCGGGCTCGGTCGCTACATTCCGCGGATCCAGCGGATCAATGAGCAGGTCGACATCAATATCGTCGTGGCGACCGGTCTCTACACCTACAACGAGGTGCCGTTCCAGTTCCACTACACCGGCCCGGGCCTGCTGTTCGACGTCGACGAGCCGTTGGTCGAGCTGTTCGTCAAGGACATCCGCGAAGGGATCGCCGGAACCGGCGTGAAGGCCGCATTCCTGAAGTGCGCGATCGAGGAACAGGGCCTGACGCCCGGAGTCGAGCGGGTGATGCGCGCGGTCGGCCAGGCCCACGTGGAGACCGGGGCGCCGATCACGGTGCACACGAACGTCCACAACCAGTCCGGCCTGATCGCGCAGAAGGTGCTCGCGGAGGAGGGGGTGGATCTCGGCAAGGTCGTCATCGGGCACTCGGGCGACAGCACCGATCTGGATTATCTGTGCGCACTCGCCGACGCCGGCTCCTATCTCGGCATGGACCGATTCGGACTCGACGTCTTGCTGCCGTTCGAGCAGCGAGTCGACACCGTGGTGCGACTGGTCGAGCGGGGGTACGCCGAGAAGATGGTCCTCGCCCACGACGCGGCGTGTTTCATCGACTGGTTCTCCGAGGAGGGCAAGGCCGCCGCCGTGCCGAATTGGAACTTCACCCATATCAGCGACGACGTGCTGCCGGCGCTGCGGGCGCGTGGCGTCACCGACGAGCAGATCGACACCATGCTCGTCCACAACCCGCGCCGCTATTTCGGTGCCTGAGCTTTGCACGGGCCGTGATGTGTTGCGCGCCCGGCGAAGTGCGAACGCGGCCGATCGAGGAGATGCACTGATGACAACCGAACCCGCGGTGATCGAGATTTCGCGCCGCGACAATCCCTTCCCGCGCACCGGCATCGCCGAACGTGACGGTGTCGCGCACTACACCGGCCTCCCGGCGACACTGCTGGATATGCTGCGCGCCCAGGTGGAGACGCGGCCCGAGAGTGAAGCGGTCGTCGAACTCGGAGCGGATCGCCTGACCTATCGGCAGTTGTGGGACCGTGCCGCTCGGGTCGCCGGCGGTCTGCGTGCGGCCGGATTGGAACGCGGAGACCGTGTCGCGGTGCGGTATCCGGCCGGGGTCGACTGGGTGCTCGCCTTCTGGGGCACGGTGATGGCGGGCGGTATTGCCGTCGCGGTCAACATCCGCTCGGCCGGGCCGGAGGTCGAGTTCGTGCTGGCGGATTCGGGCGCGCGGATCGACCTCGCTCCCGGCGTACCGCTTCCCGACGGCGAACCGGTTGTGACGCAGGATCTTTCGGCTTCCGATAGCGCCGCGATCTTCTACACCTCCGGCACCACGGGCCATCCCAAGGGTGTGCCCACCACGCACGAGGCGTTCGTGACCAATGCCGAGAACATGGTGCGCTGCATCGGACTGCCCCGCGATATCGGCGAGGGTATGCGGACGCTGATCTCTGTGCCGCTGTTCCACGTGACCGGCTGCAACTCCCAGCTGCTGACCGCCGTCCATCTCGGTGGCACCGCGGTGATCATGCCGGCGCTCGGTGTTCCCGAGCTGATCGCCGCGCTGTCGACGGAGCGGATTTCGTTCCTGGTGACGGTGCCGGCGGTCTATGCGCTGATGTTGCGGCACCCCGACTTCGCCGGCGCGGACACCGCCACCGTGCGCTGGGTGGGCTACGGCGGCGCGCCGATCGCACCGTCGCTGGTGCTGTCGTTGAAAGACGCGTTCCCCAACGCTCAGGTCTTCAACGGATACGGCATGACCGAGACCGCGTCCCTGATGACGGTGCTGCCCGACGGCGACGCCGTCGACCATGCCGATTCGGTCGGCTACGCGGTGCCGTCCGTTCAACTCGGCATCGCCCCGCTCGGCGAGGAGCCCGGAGTCGGCGAACTGGTCGTGCGCGGGGCGAATGTCACCGGCTGCTATTGGAATCGCCCCGAGGCCGACGCCGTCACCATCATCGACGGCTGGCTGCACACCGGTGACGTGGTCCGCGTCGACGACGCCGGGCGGGTGCACATCGTCGACCGGATCAAGGACATCATCAACCGTGGCGGGGAGAACGTCTCCAGCGTCGAGGTCGAAGCGGTCCTGCTCGCGGCGCCGGGTGTCACCGACGCCGCAGTACTGGCCGTGCCGGACGCGGTCATGGGGGAGAAGGTCGGCGCCGTCGTGGTCCCCGATCCGGGCGGGCTCGACATCCCCACTCTGATCGAGCACTGCCGGGAACGGCTGGCCGACTTCAAGGTGCCGCAGTATGTGACCGTGGTCGGCGAGCCGTTGCCGCGCAACGCCGGCGGCAAACTGCTCAAGGCCGCGTTGCGTGAACGGACGACGTGGGGCGACCCGCTGCGGTGAGAACGGCGACGCCCGGCGACGCCGGTGGCCGGCCGTTTCGGGCCGGTGTGGCGGGGGTACTGCCGCCTCATGGGTTTCGAATCGGCGAATGTCGTGGACTTTCCGCAGGCCGAGGTCTTCGAATGGTTCACCCGGCCCGGTGCGCTGACCAGGCTGGCGCCGCCGTGGCAACCGGTGCGGGTGGTCCGCGAGGCGGGATCGCTGAAGGACGGGCGCGCCGAACTGGCGCTGCCCGGCAACCTGCGCTGGGTGGCCCGCCACGACCCGGTCGCCTACGACCCGCCGCACCGTTTCGCCGACGAACTCGTCGCCGAGGGCCCCGCCTCGGCCTTCGCGCACGTGGTGTCGTGGCGCCACACCCACGGCTTCGAGGCCGTCGACGCGGGGCGCACCCGGATCGTCGACGAGGTGGATACGCCCGTGCCCGCCGCGCTGCTGCGGCCCATGTTCGAATACCGTCACCGGCAGCTGGCCGGTGATCTGGCGGCCCACGCCCGGGCCGCCGAGAACGGCCTGCGATCGTCGACCATCGCGATCACCGGCGCCTCGGGACTGGTCGGGACGGCCCTGACCGCATTTCTGCGAACCGGCGGCCATCGCGTGATCCGGCTGGTGCGCGGGACCGCGCGCGAACGCGACGAGCGGCAGTGGGATCCGGCCGCGCCCGCCGCCGATCTGCTGGACGGAGTGGACGCGCTGATCCATCTGGCCGGGGCGCCGATCGCGGGCCGGTTCACCGACGAGCACAAACGCCGCGTGCGCGACAGCCGCGTGGGACCCACGCGCGCGCTCGCGGAGCTGGCCGCGCGAACCGGATTGCCGACCTTCGTGGGGGCCTCCGCGATCGGCTACTACGGCTACGACCTCGGCGATCGCGTGCTCACCGAGGACAGTCCGGCCGGTGACGGATTTCTGGCCGAGGTGGTCTCGGCCTGGGAGGAGGCCGATCGGCCCGCCCGTGAGGCCGGGGTCCGGGTGGTGCGGGTGCGGACCGGGCTGGTGCAGTCGCCGGCCGGCGGGCTGCTGCGCTTGTTGCGGCCGTTGTTCAGTGCCGGATTGGGCGGGCCCATCGCCGGTGGGCGGCAATGGATGTCGTGGATCGGCATCGACGACATGATCGACATCTACCACCGCGCGCTGTGGGATACCGCGCTGTCGGGTCCGGTGAACGCGGTGGCACCGCATCCGGTCCGCAACGCCGAATACACCCGCACGCTGGCCCGCGTCGTCCACCGGCCCGCGATTCTGCCGGTGCCGCAGGTCGGTCCGGCGCTGCTGCTGGGCGGGCAGGGCGCGCGGGAGCTGGCCGCGGCGAGTCAGCGGGTGGAGCCGGCCCGGCTGCTGGCCACGGGCCATCACTTCCGCACCGACCGTCTCGAACCGGCGCTGCGGCATGTGCTGGGCCGGCTCGAGGCGCCGGGGGAGTAGACCGCCTCATCCCACCCACAGCAGTCCGATGACGGCCGCGCAGCCGAACACCAGCCACGCCGCGTAGTCGCCCAGATGCCCGCTGTGCAATCGGTGCAGTCCCCGCCGCACCGCCATCACCGCGGATGATCGAGAAGTATTGTCGCCCAGCCTGTTTCGCCGGTGGATGCCGAGCAGGGCGAGCGTCACCGCGGCCCCGGCGGACACCAGGCCGAGGATCGTTCCGTGCAGCGTCCAGCTCAGGTCCGGCGCGGACTGCGCCGAGACGACTCCCGACAACGCCCGGTCTCGATAGCCGATCCGATCGCAGAATTGCGCGGCCGCCGCGGCCACCTCACGGCCGAATCGTCCCGGAAGTCCGCTCAGCACACCGGCACTCAACAGCGCGAACACCGCCGCGAGCATCGTCGCCGGAATGCGGCCGGGCGGGGTGTCGGCATCGGGAGTCTCGTGCGCACCGGTGGTCTCGTCCGCCTCCGACGCCGGCCGGGGTGGACGGCCGACGCCGAAGAATACGCGCAACCCCACCCGCAGCACCGCGGCGCCGGTCAGCGCCGACACCGCGACCACGAGCACGGTCAGCGGTACCGAATGCGCGGACTCCTCCAGCAGCGATTTACCGAAACCGGTGCCCGACAGCGGAATTCCGCTCAGCATGAGTCCGCCCAGCAGGAACGCCGCACCCACCACCCGGTGTCGCCGGGCGCGACCGTACAGCCGCACCTCGTCGAGAGATCGATACCGCGACAACAGAATTCCCGCCATGAGGAACAGCGCGCCCTTCACCGCGGCGTGCCCGGCCAGATACACCGCCGCGGCCGCCACGCCCTCCGGAGTCAATGCGGCCAGGCCGAGCAGGAACAGTCCGATGTGCGCGATGGTCGAATAGGCGAGCAGTCGCTTGATATGGCGCTGTAGGACACACATCACGGTGCCCAGCAACGCGGTGCACACGGCCAGCACCAGCATCATCCGATGGACGCCCGCGGCCGGCAGCACGGTGTCGAACACTGCCCAATAGACCCGCGCCACACCGTAGATCCCCAGCGGCGCCATCGCGCCCGAGAACAGGACGCACACCGGAGTGGGGGCGACCGCGTGCGCGTCGGCCAGCCAGAAATGAAACGGCACCGCCGCCGCTTTCACCAGCCAGCCCGTCGCGATCAGCCCGAATGCGATGAGCACCAGCGCATCCGGCGTGCGCTGCGACAGCGCCAGGCTCAACTGCGGCAGACCCAGCTGACCGGTTCGCGCGTAGAGCAGTCCGATGCCGAACAGGCACAGATAGGCGCCCAGCGAATTGACGACCGCGAAGTTCAAGCCGCCCTGTACGGCCTCGGGCTCCTCGATCTCGAGACCGGTCAGGGCGTACGCGGCCACGCTCATCAGCTCGAAGAAGACGAACATGTCGAACAGGTCGCCGGTGAGGGCGTAGCCCGCCATGCCCGCGGTGAACAGCAACAGCAGCGCCGGATAGTGTGCGCGCACGGTGTCGAAATAGCGCCAGCCGAACAGCAGCGCCGTGGTCGCGAGCACGGCGATCAGCAGCACCATGGCCGCGCCCAGCCGGTCGGCGATCAGCACGATGCCCACGGCGAACCGCGGCCCGGGATGCCAGCCGCCGACCCAGGTCACCACCGCGCCCGACCCCGTCGCGGCCAGCAGCCACCCGGCCAGGATCGCGGTGGCCAATGCGGTGAGCAGCGCCAGGGCGTCGACAAGGCGACGGGGTGCGATCCGCCCGAGGAGCAGCAGTACGCAGGCGCCGGCGATCGGCACCGTGACGATCAACGGCGGCAGCGCGCTCGCGGAACCGCCCATCAGCCGCGCAGGGCGTGCAGCTCATCGGGCACCACGGTGCCGTGCCGCTTGGCCACCTGGATCACCAGCGCCAGCAGCAGCGCGCTCACCGTCGCCGACACCACGATGTCGGTCAGGGCCATGGCCTGCACCACCGGGTCCACCACCGGCGAACCGGGCGGATTGGCCTGCCCGAAAATGGGCGCGGTCGCCCCCTTCCGATATCCGACGGCCAGCAGCAGCACGTACGTACTCGACTGGGTCACCGATACGCACACCACGGTGTGGACCAGATGGCGGCTGCGGACGACGCCGAACAGTCCCATCAGCAGGATCCACACCGCGACCAGATACGGGAATACGCTCATCTCGCCCCTTCGTCGGCGCCCAGATACTCGTCGAGGAACTGGGCGAGCAGTACGACGATGCCGCTGCCCACCGCGACGCCGACCGCGCAGCTGAACAGCGCGACGGTGCCCGCGGAGAACAGATGTCCGCTCGTGCCCTTCGGCAGGAAGTTGGACAGGAATCCGGTGCCGGCCGCCAGCCCGGCGGCGCCGAGTGCGAGGACCGCGCCCATGCCGACCGCTTCCCCCGTCTCGTACCAGACCAGCGGCCGGACCCGCCGCAGTGCGCGATAGTCGCCGGCCACATATAAGAGGTGCAGGCCGGTGGCCAGCACCACCCCGCCCTGAAAGCCGCCGCCGGGGGTCAGGTGGCCGTGCACGACGACGTCGGCGCCGATCAGCAAGGTCACCGGCAGCAGGACATAGCCGGCCAGGCGGGTGGCGGCCAGCAGCGGTGGACGCGACGACGGGTCGATCGCCGGACGCGGTGGCCGGGGCTGGGAGGTGCGGCGCAGCAGTGTGGCAGCCCCGACCACGGCCGCCACCAGGATGGCTTCCTCGCCGAGGGTGTCGAACCCGCGCTGATCGAAGTTGATGGAGGACACCACATTCGGGCTGTTGCGGTGCAGCGCCTCGGTCACCGCGGCATCGCGGTAGGGGTGGAAGTCGTTGCCGAAACTCGGAATTCGCAGTATCGCGACGATCAGCGCGACACCCAGTCCGAGGGCTCCGGCGGCGACCACCACGAGGCGCGCCCGGGTGCTCACGAGCGTCTCCGCCGGCGCACCGACCGCACGGCCAGCAACACCATCAGTGGCACCACCGCGGTGCCGACCGCGATCTGCGACAGTGCGACGTCGGGTGCGCCGAGCAGCAGGAACAGTGGCGACAACAGCGCCCCGTAGACGCCCAGCGTCACCGCCTGGCGCTGCGGATTCTCGGTGCAGACCACGACGGTGGCCGCCACCGCCACCAGGACCAGTGCGAGGATGATCAGTACGTCCATCACGATTTCCGTTCGCCCAGAACGACATTCAGCTTGCCGATCGCCGCCGACGACACCGGCGCGGTGACCCACAGCAGTGCCGCGGTGAGGGCGACGATCGCGGTGGTGAGACCGGGGCCGTAGTCCAGCAGGACCGCCAGTGTCAGCAGCGGCCCGGTCACCGACGCGAGCATGCCGGGATAGTGCAGCCGCGCGTACACCCCGCGCGGTCGCAGCGCCGACCAGGAGGCCGCCACCGCCACCAGGACCGCCGCGCCGAGTACGACGCCGGCCGCGATCGTGGCGGCATCAGTCATCGCCGGCCCCGGTCAACCGGGTGAACACCAGGGTTCCGGCGAAGGCGAGCAATGCCAGCACCGTCGCCACGATCAGATAATCGGGGCGGCGAACGGCGAGGCTGATCGTGATCAGCGCCAGCACCGCGACTGTTCCGACCATTTGCATTCCGACCAGCCGGTGGGCCGCGATACCGCGTGCGGACAACCAGATTCCCGGCGGCAGGGCGCCCGCCAGCAGGGCGATCGAGGCGACGGTCCACATCAGCGTCGCCGGTCCGGGTCGCGGACCGCGCGTTGCAGCGCGGACTCGGGCAGTGGCAGGGTGTGCAGCCTGATCCGGGAATGTTCGGGATCGGAGTAGACCACCAGGGAACCGGGTGTCGCCGAGAGCAGAATCGTCGCGGCCGCTTCCCGTCCGTCTCGCTGTGCGGTCGAACCGCTTGCGGGCAAGGGCAATTCGATGAACCGCCCGGCCGGACGCCGACCGCGCGCCACCAGCGCGAGCGCTCCGGCGCCGTCTCGAACCACGGTGAGGGCGGTGCGCGCCACCCACCGCGGCAACCGGGCCGGGGGTCGCCAACTCCCGCCGACCGCACGTCGCGCCGCGCACGCGGCCACCGCGCACGGCAGGGCCAGCACCGCGGCGGCGATCAACTCCTCCCACGCCGCGACCGTCACTGTGGCTTGCCAGATGAGTACACAGATCAGCCACCAGGCCGCCGCTTCCGCCACGACACCGCCGCGCCGCATCCACACCTCCTCCTCGGGGCCGCACCGGAACGGCACATACCCGCTCGGCCTGCGGGTACCCGGCGATGCCGCCGTCAATCGCGGACCGCCGCCTGCCCGGTCCCCCTCCGACGTTTGGTTCCCCGGATGGCAGGGTATCGGCGACGACGAGCGGAAAATGCGGAGACGCGCCTGCGGGGCGGAAGGAGAGGACGTGTCCTTGAGCGAGTGGATTTCGCCGTCGGCGGACCCGGCGCCTGCGGGTTCGGTCGTCGGCGTGCGAGTACTCGCCCAAGCGCGCCAGTTGCTCATGCTGCGCGCTCTGGCCGAAACGGTCGCTTTGATGGCCGAATTCGCACTCGACGAGGTGACCGATATACGGGTGGCGCTGGACGAGATCGCCACCGCGCTGATCGAACGCGCCGTGCCCGGATCGTCGATCGAATGCGATTTCGGCTACGACGGTGACCGGATGTCGGTGGCGGTGACCGCGGTAGCGGTCACGCCGGAGGCGCTGCACCGGGACGGACTGGGCTGGCATGTGCTCACCTCCATCACCGACTCGCTGGAGGCCACCACGGCACCCTTCGATTCGGCGGTGGCCGGTTATCCGGTGACGGTGGAATTCCGGCGGTTGCGCCGGCACGGTAACACCGCCTGAGTATCACCGCACGGGGCACGGCGAGGGTCCGGCAATCGTATTGCCGGACCCTCGAGTTGTGCGCCGGCCGTCGAATTTCAGCTCGCCGGAGTCAATTCGCGCAGGGGGGCATCGAGTTCGCTGCGATAGAAGTCGATGAATCCTTCCGGATCGGGTCCGGCGTTCTGCATCACCAGATGATCGAATCCGGCATCCACATATTGCTGCGCGACTTCCAGATAGCGTTTCGGATCGGAACCGCACGCGAATTGTTCGAGAATGTCGTCGCGCCGCACGGTGGTGGTCGCCGCGGCGAAATTCACCGGATTCGGCAACTCGCTCATCACCTTCCATCCCGTGAGTGCCCAGCGAGTGGTGTCCAATGCGGCCTGCGCCGCGGTCTGTTCGTCGGGGGCCCAGGCCATTCCGACCTCGGCGTAGCCGCCGCCGCGCCCGCCGGCGCCGCGATAGGTGTCGACGATCTGCGCTTCGGGGTCGGTCGCGAACAGCCCGTCGCCGAGTTCGGCGGCGAGGCGGGCGGCATCGGGGCCACCGGCGGCGACGATGATGTCGGGCAGCCGCTCGGGCAGATCGAACACCCGCGCGTCCGAAATCGACAGGTACTCACCGCGATACGTGTGATAGCCGCCGCGCCAGAGCAGCCGGATGATCTCGAGGGCCTCGCGCAACATGCGCTGGCGGATATCGATCGGCGGGAACTCCCGGCCTACCACGTGTTCGTTGAGCCGCTCACCGGAGCCGACCCCGAGATCGAAGCGTCCGTCCGACACCAGCGCCAAGGTGGCCGCGGCCTGCGCCACGATCGCCGGGTGATACCGGATGGTGGGGCAGGTGACGCCGGTGACCAGGCGGATGCGTTCGGTGCGTTCGGCAATGGCGCCGAAGACCGTCCAGGTGAAGGGGGAGTGGCCCTGATTGTCGAGCCACGGATGATAGTGATCGCTCATTTCCACGAAGTCGAATCCGGCCGCCTCGGCACGAATCGCCTGTCGGATCAGTTCGCGCGGCCCATAGGATTCCGACGCCAGTTTGTAACCGATCTGCATTGCGGGGGCTCCTCACATGCGTGGGACAGTCGAGTTTCGGCTACCCAGCGTCGCGGTCGGCAACCGTACGCAGACGGGCTATACAGACCGCTTCGTCTTTGTTAGAAATGTGACAGCGGGATTTGCCTCGAAAAAGCGGGGCACTGCACATGTCGATTTCGCCTGGGAGATCGCACATGAAGACGAACGCCACATTCCGAATCGGTCATCACCGTTCCCTTCCCGTCCCGGGTCGCCCCGAGGCCCGGCTCAGTGCGATCATGCGCACCCACGGAGCCGCGGTCGTCCTGTCGATGCGCGGCGAGGCCGATGCGTGCACTCTCGATGATTGGCGCCGCCTCGTACACGAGGGTGCGGTGCTCGCGGCAGCCCACGGCGGGCCGCTCGTCGTGGATACCGGCGGACTCGGCTTCCTGGGTTGGCGCGCACTGGTCGTGTTGGCCGAGGAAGCCGCCGACCAGAGTCGACGTGGTGTCGCGATCTGCCTGGTCAGCCGCATGCCGACGATCGCGCGGATGGCGGCGGTCGACCCGTTGACCGCCGAATTGCCCATCCATTCCACCGTGGTCGGCGCCTTGCACAGCCTCCCCGCCCCGCCCGCCGCCGCGAAGTGAGCCGACACAATCGTTGTCGGACTCGCAAGATCGTCGTAGCGTCGCTGGGGTGAGTGTTCCTCAGCATCTGCCCGCCACCGCGGGCGAACTGCGCGCCGCCGGTTATCAGCCGCGCGGGGTGAAATCCGAAATCCGCGAGAATCTTCTCGCCGCACTGCGATCCGGGACCGATCCGTGGCCCGGCATCGTCGGCTTCGACCGCACCGTCGTCCCGCAACTGGAACGGGCGCTGCTCGCCGGCCACGACGTGGTCCTGCTCGGCGAGCGCGGCCAGGGCAAGACCCGGCTGCTGCGCACACTGGTGGGGTTGCTCGACGAATGGACGCCGGTGATCGACGGCGCCGAACTCGGCGAACATCCGCTGGCGCCGATCAGCCCGGCGGGCCGGCGGCTCGCGGCCGAACTGGGCGACGACCTGCCGGTGGCGTGGCGTCACCGCAGCGAACGCTACGCCGAGAAGCTGGCCACGCCCGACACCTCGGTCGGCGACCTGATCGGCGATGTCGACCCGGTGAAGGTGGCCGAGGGCCGCAGTCTGGGCGATCCGGAAACCATCCACTTCGGGCTGGTCCCGCGCGCCCACCGCGGCATCGTCGCCATCAACGAATTGCCCGACCTCGCCGAACGGATCCAGGTCGCGCTGCTGAACGTGATGGAGGAACGCGACATCCAGGTGCGCGGTTACACGCTGCGGCTGCCGCTGGACGTGCTGCTGGTCGCCACCGCCAACCCGGAGGACTACACCAACCGCGGCCGCATCATCACTCCGCTCAAGGACCGGTTCGGCGCCGAGATCCGCACCCACTATCCGCTCGACGTGGAGGCCGAGACCGCGCTGGTGCGCCAGGAGGCCGAGCTGGTCGCCGAGGTCGGCGATCCGCTGCTCGAGGTTCTGGCCCGCTTCGTGCGCCAGCTGCGGGAATCGCCGGCGGTCGATCAGCGTTCCGGTGTCTCGGCGCGCTTCGCGGTGGCGGCTGCCGAGACCGTGGCCGCCGCCGCACTGCGCCGGACCGCGCTGACCGGTGAACATCCCGCCGTCGCCCGCCCGGTGGACCTGGAGTCGGTGCCCGCGGTGCTGCGCGGCAAGGTGGAATTCGAATCCGGCGAGGAGGGCCGCGAAACCGAGCACCTCACCCATCTGCTGCGGCGCGCCTTCGCCGAGACGGCACGCCGGCGGCTGGCCGGGGTGGATCTGCGACCGCTGGCCGAGGCGGTGAGCGCCGGCCATCCGGTCACCACCGGCGAACGGGTGCCGGGCCAGGAGGTGCTCTCGGCGCTGCCCGAGCTGCCGGTGCTGGCGCGGGTGGCCGAGCGGCTCGGCACCCAGTCCACCGATTCGCCGGCGCGTATCGCCGCGGCCGTCGAATTCGCTTTGGAGTCACTGTATTTGAGTCGTCAGCTGGCCAAGGATTCCGACGACGGCACAGCGACCTACGGCTCATGACGACCCCCGACCGCTACTCCTACGGCCCCTATCACGACGGTCCCGACCCGCTGGCGCCGCCGGTCGATCTCCGGGAGGCGCTGGATTCCATCGGCCGCGACGTGATGGACGGCAGCTCCCCGCGCACCGCCCTGGAGGAGCTGCTGCGCCGCGGCACCGGCCGCACGCCCGGGCTGGACGAGCTGACCCGGCGGTTGTGGCAACGCCGTGCCGAGCTCACCCGGCAGCACCGCCTCGACGGCACCTTGCAGCAGGTGCGGGAACTGCTCGACCAGGCATTGGAGGCCGAACGCACCGCGCTGTTCCCCGACCCGGCCGATGATGCTCGCTTCGCCGAGGCACAACTCGACGCGCTGCCGTCGAGTACCGCCGCCGCGGTGACCGAACTCGCCGACTACCAGTGGCGCTCGGAGACGGGGCGCGCCAACTACGAGCGGATACGGGAACTGCTCGGCCGCGAACTGCTCGACTCCCGCTTCCAGGGAATGAAGCAGGCGCTCGAGAATGCCACGCCCGAGGATGTCGAGCGGGTGCGGCAGATGATGTCGGATCTGAACCAGCTGCTCGCCGCTCACGCCCGCGGGGAGAACGCCGAGCGCCAGTTCGCGGAGTTCATGGCCGAACACGGCGAGTTCTTTCCCGAAAACCCCCGCAACACCGAGGAATTGATCGACGCGCTGGCGGCGCGGGCGGCCGCCGCGCAGCGGATGATGAATTCGCTCTCGCCGCAGCAGCAGGCAGAGTTGAGCGAACTGATCGGCCAGGCCTTCGGCGATCCGCGTATCGCCGAACAGGTTTCGGCGCTGGATGCCGCGCTGCGCGCGCTGCGTCCGGGTGAGGATTGGGATTCGGGTCAGCGGTTCCGGGGCCAGGACCCGCTCGGTCTCGGCGAGGGCGCACAGGCGATGCAGGATCTGGCCGAAATGGACGCGCTGGCCGAACAACTCGGCCAGTCCTATCCCGGCGCCCGGCTCGAGGATATCGACCTCGACGCCCTCACCCGTCAGCTCGGTGCCGACGCCGCCGTCGACGCCGCGCGGCTGGCCGAGCTGGAACGCGAACTGCGCCGCCAGGGTCTGTTCGAACGCGCCCCCGACGGGTCGCTTCGCTTGACGCCCAAGGCGTTACGCCGTCTCGGCGAGGTGGCGCTGCGCGATGTGATCGGGCGGTTGCGCGCTGAGCGCGGCCAGCGGGCGACGGTGACGGCCGGGGCGGCCGGCGAACCCACGGGCGCGACGCGGCCGTGGCGCTTCGGCGACACCGAACCGTGGGATGTGTCGAAGACCGTGCGCAACGCGGTTCTTCGGTCGGCGTCGACGGGTAGCCGCCGGGTATCGCTGTCGGTCTCGGATGTCGAGATCACCGAAACCGATCAGCGGTCCCGCGCGGCGGTGGCCCTCTGTGTCGACACGTCGTGGTCGATGGTGCAGGACGGACGCTGGCTGCCGATGAAGCGGACCGCCCTGGCGCTGCATCAGCTGATCAGCACCCGATTCCGTTCCGACGCACTGGAAGTCGTGACCTTCGGCCGCCACGCCACCACGGTCGACATCGCGGAACTGACCGGCCTGGAGGCGGTCTGGGAACAGGGCACCAACCTGCACCACGCCCTGTTGCTCGCCGCCCGCCATCTGCGCCGCCACCCCGACGCGGTGCCGGTGGTCCTGGTGGTCACCGACGGCGAGCCCACCGCCCACCTGGAACCCGACGGCAGCTCGTATTTCAACTGGCCGCCCGACTCGCGGACCCTCGCGGTCACCATGGCCCAGGTCGACGTCCTCGCGAAGCTCGGTGCGTCGGTCTCGGTGTTCATCCTCGGCGAAAACCCCAGGCTCGCGGCGTTCGTCGACCTGATGGCCCGCCGCAGCGGCGGCCGCGTCATCGCCCCGGATCTCGACGGCCTGGGCGCGGCAGTGGTGTCGGACTACCTGAGCGGGCGGCGCCGATAGCGTCGACAGGACGAATGTTGTGGTTCGCGGTGGCGCCGCTCGCGTCGCCGCCGTGAGCCAGCGGCGTGGGGGTTTCCCATCACGGGCAGGAGTCCGGTCGGCGATTCGGGGCAGGATATCGGCATGAGATCTTCGGTGGACGACGCGTCTGTGATCTCGGAGCTGATCACCGAGTTCTGGGTGGCGACCGAGCGCGGGATTCCTCGCGAGATGGCGGCGTTGATGTGCGCCGAAGAAGCCGAACAATTCCTGGACGACGTGTCCGATCCGGACTACGACGGGCCGCCGGTCGATCCGATCGGTGCGCCCGCTTTCGAGGTATCCGGTATCCGCGTCTACGGCGATGTGGCCCTCGCGCGCATCACCCACGCACCGGACAACGTCGCCGTCCTGTTCTTCCGGCACGAAGCCGGGAGGTGGACGGTGTGCGCGGATGCCGACGAGGACCTGTCGGTGGACCAGTTCGAAGACGACGCGTGGCCGGCCTTGCCGGCGGATGCGACCGTCCTGATGCGCACCGTCGACGAACTGCGGCGCAAGCCGATCGGCGATCTGACCGTCGAGGATATGCGCTGCCTTCTGCAGCAACGCGTAGGCGTCGGCGTACTGCTGCCGCGCGTGCTGGTCCGGCTGAACTGGGATCCGCTGCTCGCGGGCGATCTGTTTCCGGGTGACCTGCTGGTCGCAACCCTGCGAGTCGACCGGGAACACTGGGAGCAGGATCCCGTCGCGCTCGTCCGGATACGACACGTCGTCGACAAGGTGCGAGATCTGGGGGATCTGACCCAGCACGGTGCACCGCACGAGGAAATATGGCGCGCTGTAACAGATTTCCTCACCGAGCTGCCCGGCGAAGGCTGAACGGATCGCCGGTGAACGGTCCGGCCCTCGAGTCCGGTGGCGTCGCGCACGAGCTCACCCGCAACGGGTGAGGCGCCGCACGGGGTCCGCGGCGTGAACTGGTCGGTGTACCGCGGTGGTGGCTGCCCCGGTGGAAGCACGGTCGCGGGAAGCCGTTCGGAGGAAGCCGGACGCTGTCATCGAGGAGACGTCATGCCCGTGTGGGATGTGTTCTGGCTGATCATCATGAGTTTCGCGTTCGCCGCGTATCTGATACTGCTGTTCTGGATCTTCACCGATCTGTTCCGGGATCGCGGCACGTCGGGCTGGGTGAAGGCGGTGTGGGTGGTGTTCCTGTTCGTGCTGCCGCTGCTCACCTCGCTCGTCTACCTGATCGTGCGTGGCGGCGGCATGGCGCAGCGTTCGGCCCGGCCGGCGAAGGAGGCCGAGGAGGCGCAGAACGCCTACATCAAGGAGGTGGCCGGAACCAATTCGGCCACCCAGATCGCCGACGCCAAACGGCTTCTCGACGAGGGCACGATCACCGCGCAGGAGTTCGAGCAGCTGAAGAGCCGCGCCCTGGCCTGAGCCGCGGTGACGACAGGGTGCCTGCGCCCACCGCACGGCACAGGGGATCGAGAGGCGATGCGGTGCGCTACGAATTCATCGTCGCCGGGGAGCTGTCCGGCGACATCTGCGCCGAATTTCCCGAACTGGCCCGCAGTAGCGTGGCCGCGCCCGGCACCACCGCGCTGTTCGGCCCGCTCGAGGACTACACCGCGATGCGCAGCGTACTGGCCCGCATCGATGCCCTGGGGCTGACGTTGATCGAGATGCGCCGACTGCCGGATTGAGGCAACACGTGCGACGGCCTTCGGCCGACGTCGGCGCTCAGGAATGCCCGTGTCCCACGTGCGGGCTGATCCGCCGCCATTCGCGTTCCCATTCGCCGGCCCGGCGCCGATCCAGTGCGTAACCGGCGCCTCGGGCGAGCGCGTAGGCCAGCGCCCAGCAGGCGAGCAGGGCGGCCGTGCCGGTGGCGATGCCCTTGGCGACCGCGGCGTCGTCGGCGACCGGCGGTGTGGTCGGAGCACCGTGGGTGGTGAGCCACAACGGGATCCGATCGCCGCGATGCGTGGTGCCGTCGACGTCGACCATCGCCTGGCCCGGTTGCCCGTCGCGGCTCCACTGCGCCTCGGCGCGGAGCTGATCGGCGAACATACCGCTGGGTGCCGGCATCCGGATCGGATCGCTCGTAACCTCCGCTGTCACAGCGGTTTTCGTGGCATTCTCCGCGTGGATCGAGGCGAGCTCGGCCCGATACTGGGCGGTGCCGGCGGCGACGGCCAGCAGGATCGCGGCGAACGCGCCCACCACCAGCGCGAGCCGCAGCGCCTGTTCGAAGCGGTCGGCGCGGCGCATCAGCGGCGAGCGGGTCCACGGCGCGATCCGTCCGGCCCGCAGCACCGCGTAGGTAGTACGCACCATTTCACTCTCCCACCACGACCGGCAGAGGCACGGTCGGAGAATAACCGTTCCCGCCCCGGACAAACGGCGTTCGGAGTGGATCTTCGCCACGATCGGCCACATGTTTGACCCGCATCTGCGTGGTTATCGCCATCAATGCGACCCGCATCGTGCGGGTGGTCCGGCAAATTCGGAAGGAGCACGGTATGAGTGCCATCGATAAGGCCAAGAACAAGCTCGAGGACGCCGCCGGCCAGGCGAAGGAGAAGCTCGGTGCCGCCACCGGCGATCCGGACAAGAAGAACGAGGGCAAGGCCGATCAGACCAAGTCGAACCTGAAGGACGCGGGCGAGAAGGTCAAGGACGCCTTCGATCACTGATCTCGTCCGGCACAACTCCTCCTTCCGGGGCCCGGACCGGTGCAGCAGATGCGCCCGGTCCGGGCCTCGCCGCGTTCCGCGGCGCTCGCGGCACATGCGCTGGAGCTGGGCTTATGCCGTTTCGGCTGTACAGACCGCTGTGTCTCTGTTATGAAGGTAGGGCGGGTCGGTCTTCATGTGGTAGGACGCCCGCAGCGGGCTCGCGCCCGTTGCCCTCGGCTCCGGTTGGAGACCTCAATGAGCTCGAGCGCCCAAGTACGACCCGTAACCCCCGCCGGTGAACCCGGCACCTCTCACGTTGCCGAAGCGCGCCTGTCCGCAGTTGTGCGCACTCGCGGCCCGGCGTTGGTGCTGTCGTTCCGCGGTGAGGCCGACAGCTACACGATGTCCGGATGGTGCGAACGCATCCGGTCCGCCGCCGAGAGCGGTATGCGCATCGTGGTGATCGACACCAATTGCCTGAGCTTCTTGTCTTGGCGCGCCCTGCTGACGCTGGCCCGCGAGGCGGAGGATTACCGGTCCGCGGGCGTGCATCTGTGCCTGGTCACCCAGTCCCGGACGATCATGCGGATCGCCGAACTGGATTCGGTGACCCGGCAACTGCCGATCCATTCGACGGTCGTGAGCGCGGTCAGCCGTGCGCTGCACGACGTGACCGGGCCCGCGATCGCCGCCACCCCCGGGTGAGCCGCTACTCGTCGGGCAGCGGGAAGTAGGAATCGTCGTCGGTGCCGGATTCGCGCCGCACGATCTCCTCTACGGCATCGGTGTCACTCGCGCCGCCGGGTGATCCGGTGCGGATCGAATCCAGGCCTTCGGTCGCACCGGATTCCGGAAGCGCCGGCTCGGCCGGCGGCCTGGTCCCCACATCGGGTTCCTCTTCGGCCAGACGTTGGGAGAGTGGCCGTTCCGTGCGCTGCTCGCCGGCCGTCATGCCGTAGCTGTCGACGCCCGACCAGTCGTCGGGCGGTTCCACGATCTCGTCGCCGTCGTCGTTGCCCACATCGTCGGAGTCCAGTCCCTCGGTCGAGGTGAGCAGGTCTTCGTCGGATTCGTTTCCAGCCATGTGCTCCGCGTGCCCCCAATCGCCTGCCGCAAACCGTCGGCGGCGCGCCCGTTCGTTTGGCCATCCGGGCGGCGGGTAGGCCGACGGTGGCCGTATCCAGCACACATGCAGATCGAGGTGACACGATGAAAGCAGTGACGTGGCAGGGCCGCCGCAAGATTTCGGTGGACGAGGTACCCGACCCGCGGATCGAGGAACCGACCGATGCCATCATCGCCGTGACCTCCTCGGGTGTGTGCGGGTCGGATCTGCACCTCTACGAGGTGCTCGGCCCGTACATGAGTGCCGGTGATGTCCTCGGCCACGAGCCGATCGGGGTGGTGGTCGACGTCGGCTCGGAAGTGCGGTCGCTGTCGGTGGGTGACCGGGTGGTGGTGCCGTTCCAGATCGCCTGCGGGCACTGTGTCATGTGCGATACCGGTTTGCCGACGCAGTGCGAGACCACCCAGGTGCGCGAATACGGCAGCGGCGCAGCCCTGTTCGGATACTCCAAGCTCTACGGGCAGGTGCCGGGCGCGCAGGCACAGTACCTGCGGGTTCCGCACGCCGATTTCACCCACATCCCGATTCCGGCCGGTCCCGACGACAGCCGCTTCCTGTATCTGTCGGATGTACTGCCGACGGCGTGGCAGGCAGTGGAATACGCCGGCGTGCCCGACGGCGGCTCGGTGGCGGTGCTGGGGCTGGGGCCGATCGGGGATATGGCGTGCCGGATCGCCGCCCATCGCGGATACCGCGTGATCGGCGTGGACCGGGTGCCGGAACGATTGCGCCGGGTGGCCGATCGCGGTGTGGAGGTGGTCGATATGGAACAGATCGGCGCCTCGATCGGGGATGTGATCCGCGACCGCACCGACGGGCGGGGCCCCGACAGCGTGATCGACGCGGTGGGTATGGAGGCGCACGGATCACCGGTCGCGGAATTGGCGCAGCGCTCGGCCGGCTATCTTCCGGCGATGGTGTCGCAGAAGCTGATGGATACCGTCGGTGTGGACCGGCTCGCGGCATTGAACAGCGCCATCGACATCGTGCGGCGCGGCGGCACGATCTCGTTGTCCGGGGTCTACGGCGGGATGGCCGACCCGTTGCCGATGCGCATCCTGTTCGACAAGCAGATTCAGCTGCGGATGGGTCAGGCCAACGTCAAGCGGTGGGTGGGTGACATCCTTCCGCTCCTGCAGGACGGTGATCCGCTGGGGGTGGAAACCTTTGCCACCCATCGGCTTCCGCTGTCGGAGGCGCCGCGGGTGTATCACGACTTCCAGCGCAAGGCCGACGGCATGGTGAAGGTGGTGCTCGACCCGGCCGCCGCGTGATCGCGGCTGCGGTCCTCGGCCTTGGTGTCCGAATTGCGTCGTGCCGCAAGATATTTCCGCGTCCGACCAGTGCTTTCGCAATCGGTCGAGATCTCGGCGCATAGCCTCGGGAGGCCCGGGTAGAGCCTCTGATGTGGCCGGGCAGTACGCCGGTCGCGATCGAAGAAGTCCCTACTGCGAAGGAGGTCCGCAATGGCCGACCGGAACAATCCCGGACAGTTCGGCAACCGCAGCGACACCGAGGAACAGGCTCGTCGCGGCGGACAGGCCAGCACGGGTAGCTTCGGCCAGCGCAACGCCGCCGATCCGCACGAAGCCGGGCGCAAGGGCGCTCAGGCGCAGCCGACCGCGGCCAAGCAGGCCGGCGGTCAGCACAGCCACGGCGGTCGCTGACCCGAATCGCCACGACGGACTCGACAGCGTAGGCCGGATCGATGATCCGGCCTACGCGGCTGTCGGGACCCGCACACCGCGATGTCTTCAGCCGCCGGCCCGGGTTCGGGCACGGTCTTCGCGGTACGGCGTCGGGCGGGTGTGAAAACTCTCGGGCTCGGATTCGCGCCTCGCGGAGGTGCCGGAGGCGGAGCCCGAGAAGCCCTCGGGAATTTCGGTCGCCGCGGCTGCTCCGATCGCGGAATTCCGACGTTCTCGAGATTGTTCCATTTTTGTGGTTAACATCTGGCACTCATCTCTCGATGCTAGATATGTCGTTGAATGTGACGGCACCGGTCCGCCGGTTCCGGCGGTTCGGATCGGGTATCACGCGTTCGGCCGCGAGCATCGGCGCTCGGTGGCGCAAGGATTGAACAGGGCGGTTCGGCAATGAAGCCGATTCTCACCGCAGGTAACGACTATCCCGCGAAACGAAACGGTGTGCGATGGACATCGATCAGCGTTACCGTCAGAGTAGTTCGACCACCATCACCGCAGCGGAGCTGGCTACCTTGCTGCACAAGTCCGCGGCCGGGGACGCCGAATCCTTCGCCGCCTTCTATCGCAGCACCAATTCCCGTCTGATGGCACGGTTGACCGCTATTCTGCGCAGCCCCGGATTGGCTCAGGAGGTGAGCCAGGAGGTCTATCTGCAGGCGTGGGCCGCGGCCGGCGAATACGACGCCGGGCGGGCCAGCCCGATGGCCTGGCTGATGATGTTCGCGCACCGGCGTGCGGTCGACCGGGTGCGCTCGGAGCAATCGCTGGCGGACCGGGAGCGCGCGTTCGGCCGCAATCAGTATCAGCCGGAATGTGATGTGGTGTTCGACGAGGTGACGCAGCGGCTCGACGAGCGGTCGGTCGCGGGGGAGGTGCACCGGCTGGGTCATCGCCAGCGGGAGGCGATCCTGCTCGCCTTCTACGGTGGTCGCACCTATCCGGAGGTGGCGCAGGATCTGGGTATCCCGCTGCCTACCGCGAAGGCCCGTATCCGGGCCGGTTTGAAAACACTCGGTTCCAGACTTTCGGAGAAGTCGCGCGACGAGACGAAGTGAGCGCAGCCGCTTCCCGGTAGTTGGTATTTCTACCCCCTAGGGGTATATTGCGAGGTGTCGCTTCGGCGGCGGCGCCCGCCTTCTCGACGGCTATGATCTACTAGTTACGTACATAAGTAGTAGACGTAAACGAGGCTACGGTGGCGGTCCCCATTGCTGGGACGGCCACCGGTTCGGTGTTCGGCAGCGCCGCGCGAAGGTGTTGTGCGGCAAAGACACTCGCGGTGAGGAGGCTGGGTTGGTGGATCGGTGTCCGACCCGGCCCGTGCCCCGGCCGCGGCGAGGTGTCGCGGCCCTGATCTTCGTCTTCCTCCTCACTCTCGTCGCGCTGCACACCGATTGCACGGTCGCCGAGGCGGAGACATCCGGTGCCGCTGCCTCCTCCGCCGCCGCGAAATCGGCACTCGTCCACCTCGGTTCCCATCTGCCCGCCTGGGACGATTGCTGTGCGCACGACCGGCACATGGTGCTGGACTCGGTGCTCCCGGCCGATCCGGCGAAACTCTGGCCACCGGGTCAGCTGTGGGCTGCGGCGGAGCCCGCCACCGCCGCCACGTCGCATTTTCTCGCGCCCGCCGTGCGCGGACCGCCGGGCCCGCCGCCGCGCACCGGTCGCGACATTCTGACGCATTTCGGTATCGCCCGCCGCTGATCGGTCAGCGACAGGCCGCCGGCCCTCATGCCGGCGGCCGGTGTCCGCTGCCCGCATCCGTACCGCCCGCACCGGGCGGAGACACCGAAAGCGACAGTCATGGACGACATCGTGCTCGACCACCCACAGCCGATTCCGGCAGCACCGATCCCGGCGCAGCGTCCGCGCGGACTGGTGGGCAATACACCGGTGCTGTGGATCGGCGAACCGCTGAGCGGTCGCGGCCGCGGCTTCTGGGCCAAGCTCGAAGGCGCCAATCCGGGCGGTATGAAAGACCGCCCGGCGTTGCACATGGTGCGCCGCGCCGAACATCGCGGCGACCTGCGCCCCGGTGCGCGCATCGTCGAATCATCGAGCGGCACCTTGGGATTGGGTCTTGCGCTGGCGGGGATGGTGTATGCGCATCCGGTGACCGTGGTCACCGACCCCGGCATGGAACCGATGGTGGTGCGACTGCTGCGGGCCTACGGCGCGCAGGTGGAGACGGTCACCGAGCCGCATCCGGCCGGCGGCTGGCAACAGGCGCGACGCGACCGGGTCGCGGCGCTACTGGCCGCCGAACCGGAGGCCTGGAGTCCTGACCAGTACAGCAATCCCGACAATGTGGACGGCTACGAATCGCTGGCCCTGGAAATGGTGCAGCAATTGGGCCGCGTCGATGTGCTGGTGTGCGCGGTCGGGACCGGCGGGCATTCCGCGGGCGTGGCGCGGGTGCTGCGCCGGAACAATCCGCGGCTGCGGCTGATCGGCGTCGACACCGTGTCCTCGACGATTTTCGGCCAGCCGGCCGGGCCGCGCCTCATGCGTGGGCTGGGCTCGAGCATCCATCCGCGCAACGTCGACTACGCCGCCTTCGACGAAATCCATTGGGTGGCACCGGCCGAGGCGGTGTGGGCCTGCCGGACACTGGCCGCCACCCATCACGCCAGCGGCGGCTGGAGTGTCGGCGCGGTGGCGCTGGTGGCGGGCTGGGCCGCGCGCGTGCACGACACCGGCACCCGGATCGCCGCGGTCTTTCCCGACGGGCCGCATCGCTACGCCGACACCGTCTACAACGACGCCTACTGCGACGAACACGGTCTGCTCGATGCCGATCCACCCGTCGAACCCGACACGATCGGCCATCCCGCCGAGCGAGTGGTGACCTCGTGGACTCGCTGCACCACCGTCGTCGACCCCCGCACCTTCGACCCGGAGCCCGCCGCATGAGTCTGTTCGCCCGATTCCGCAGCTTCGACCCGGCGGCTCGGCTGCTGATGATCAACCAGTTCGGCATCAACCTGGGCTTCTACATGCTCATGCCGTACCTGGCCGGATATCTCGCCGGGCCGATCGGTCTGGCGGCGTGGGCGGTCGGGCTGGTGCTGGGCGTGCGCAACTTCTCCCAGCAGGGCATGTTCCTCGTCGGCGGCACGCTCGCCGACCGGCTCGGGTACAAGCCGCTCATCGTGGCGGGCTGTCTGCTGCGCACGGCGGGATTCGCCCTGCTGATCTTCGCCACCTCCCTGCCGATGCTGCTGATCGCCTCGGCCGCAACGGGTTTCGCTGGTGCGCTGTTCAATCCGGCGGTGCGCGCGTACCTGGCCGCGGAGACCGGTGAACGCCGGGTCGAGGCATTCGCGGTCTTCAACATCTTCTATCAGGCCGGTATCCTCGTCGGTCCGCTGGCCGGGCTCGCCCTGCTGGTCACCGACTTCCGGGTGACCGCCGCGGCCGCCGCCGTCGTCTTCGCCGTGCTGACGCTCGCGCAACTGTTCGCGCTGCCGCCGCGGCGGGCGGGCGATCCCGCGGCGCGCACGACGGTGCTCGAGGATTGGCGGACCGTACTCGCCAACCGGCGATTCCTGGCCTTCGCCGTCGCGATGATCGGCTCGTACGTGCTGTCCTTCCAGGTCTATCTGGCGCTGCCGTTGCAGGCCGAATATCTGAGCCCCGCCCACGCGCAGGCGTTGACTTCGGCGTTGTTCGTGGTGTCGGGGGTGGTCGCGGTGGCCGGGCAGCTGCGCATCACCGCATGGTTTCGCCGCCGGTGGGGGACCGGCCGCGGTCTCGTGGCCGGCATGGGCGTGCTGGCCGCGTCCTTCCTGCCGCTGCTGCTGATACCGGGGCCGCGGCCGTTCGGCACGGTGGCTGCCGTTGCGGCGCTGCTGATGTCGGCGGCGATTCTGGCGGTCGGAACCGCGGCGGTCTTCCCGTTCGAAATGGATACGGTGGTCTCGCTGTCCGGCGGCGCACTCGTGGCCACGCACTACGGGTTGTACAACACGGTGGTCGGAGTCGGGATCCTGACCGGCAACCTCGTCACCGGCGTGGTGGTCGACGCCGCGCGGTCGGCCGGACTCGACGCGCTGGTGTGGGGTGGCTTCGCCGCGATCGGGGCGCTCGCGGCCGTCGCGCTGGCCGTGCTCGAGCGGACCGCACGCGCGCAATCCCTTGACGAGGAAGCTGTTTCGACGGAGTCGGTGCGCGAATCCGCCTGATCGGCGGTGGCCGGTACTCGTCCGCAGCCGCGGACGAGTACCGGACAGGTCATGCGCGTCGCAGTTCCAGCACCGGAATGGTGCGGATGCCTTCGGTTTTGCGGGCGTAGCCGGCGAATCCGGGATAGCGGCGGGCCTGTTCGGCGAAGATCCGGTCGCGGCGCTCACCGGTCACCTCGGTCACCGATACCGGATAGCGGTCGGTGCCGCGTTCGATCTCCGCCGACCCGGCGGTGGTCAGGTTGTAGTACCAGTCCGGATTGGTCGGAGCCCCGGCCTTGGACGCGAAAATGTAGATGGCGTCGGGGTTCTCCTCGTCGGCCAGGTACATCATCGGTGTCACCAGTTCGCGGCCGGATTTGCGGCCGCGGTGATGCACCAGCACCATCGGCGCGCCCTCGAAATCGCCGCCGACGCGGCCCTCGTTGGCTCGAAATTCCTCGATGATCGCGGTGTTCCAATCGCTCATGAGCTGCATTCTGCTGTCGAACCGGCGGCCGCGGCGGGAGGCGCGCACGTGGGAATACCGGTGATGCGCGGTATGCGATCATCGGTCCGGTGTTCGTGATCCATTTCGTGGCGGCCGCCACCCCGCGGTCCCATGGCTGAGCTGTACGGGCGCGCGGCCGATACCGCGGCGATCGCCGCCCTGCTGGACCGGGCCCGCGCGGGAGAGAGCGGCTGGCTGGTCCTGCGCGGCGAACCCGGAATCGGTAAAACCGCCCTGCTCGACCACGCCGCCGACCTCAGCGGCGACCTGCGGGTGCTGCGCGGCGCGGGGGTGGAAATCGAGGCCGAACTTCCGTTCGCCGGACTGCAGTTGCTGCTGCGGCCGGCGCTGGCACATCTGCCCGCCCTGCCGGTGCGCCAGCGGGCGGCGCTGGAGGCGGCCCTGCGCCTGGGCGACGATCCCGGCGGCGATGCGATGCTGGTCGGATTGGCGGTGTTGTCGCTGCTCACCGAATACGCCGGCGAGACCGGGCTGGTCTGCCTGATCGACGACGCACAGTGGCTCGACCGTGCCTCACTGGACACGATCCTGTTCGCCGCCCGGCGGCTGTACGCCGAGGGAGTCGTGATCATCCTCGCCGCCCGCGACGGTGCCGCGTTCGCCCGGGCCGCCGATCTGCCCGAACGCCGCATCGCCGGGCTCGACTCCGAGGCCGCCGCCGCGCTGCTCGGCCGTCGCGCACTGCCCGCCGGGGTACGCCGGCAGGTCCTGGCCGAGGCACAGGGCAATCCGCTGGCATTGCTCGAATTGGCCGATGCCACCCGCGGCGAGGGGCCCGGCGCGGCCCATCCCGCCGCGCTGGCGTTGACCGATCGCTTGCAGCTGGCCTTCCACGGCCAGGTGAGCCGGATGCCGAAGTCGACGCAGGACGTGCTGCTGATCGTCGCGGCCGAGGAGTCCGGCGAATTGTCGGCGGTATTGCGCGCCGCGGCCGCCGTCGGCGCCGGAATCGACGATCTGGCCCCGGCCGAGGAGGCAGGACTGCTGGTGCGCGGCGAGACGGCGGAGACGATCGCCTTCCGCCATCCGCTGATCCGGGCCGCCGTGTACCAGCGGGCTCCGCTGGGACAGCGAGTGGCCGCGCACCGCGCACTGGCGGCCGCGCTCGACGGTCCCGCCGACGCCGACCGCCGCGCCTGGCACGCCGCCGCCGCGGCCACCGGCCCGGATGCGGAAGTGGCCGCGGCCCTGGAGGATACGGCCGCGCGTGCGCTCGCCCGCAGTGGGCACGAAGCGGCCGCCGCGGCCTACGAACGCGCCGCCCGGCTCACCGCGGAGCCCGGACTGCGCGCGCACCGCGAGGCGCTGGCCGCCCAATCCGCCTTGAACGCGGGCGATCTGGAGCGCGCCGCGGGGCTCGCCCGCCGTGCGGTCGGAAGAGCCGGTGCGACAATCGAATTGCGGGCTCGCCTCGCGCATGTCGAAGGTCTCGCGCACTTCTGGCAGGGCCGTTTCGCGGAGGCGGACGCCCTGCTGCGCGACGGCGCCGCGCAGGTCGCCGACCGCGATCCCACGCTGGCGGCGACCATGCTCGTCCAGGCCCTGCACACCGGCTGGTACCTGGGCGAACAGCATGTCCGCGACTGCGTGGCGCAGTTGACCGCCGTGTCGCTGGCCGACACGGATCCCCTGCGTCCGGTCGTGACCTATATGGCGAGCGTTCTGGATCCTCGCGACACCGCCGGTGCGCCACCGGAATTGACGCAAACGCTGGAAGAATCCGCGCGGCGCGGACCGATACCGGATCAGGTGCGGCTGATGCTGTGCGGCGTGGCGCTGGCCAGCGGCCAGGATGCCGCCGTCTACGGTCCGGCCGACGCGCTGACCCGGGACTATCGCAGCGCCGGTGCCGCGGGCCGCCTGCCGACCACGTTGTTCTTCGCCGCCGAAGTGGAGATCTTCACCGGTCGTCTGCGCGATGCGCGAACCACCGCGGCCGAGGCGCTGCGGCTGGCCGAAGATCTGGGCCAGCGCCAATGGGTCAGCCAGCTCAGCAGCGTCCTCGCGCATATTCACGCCGCCGAGGGCGACGAGCAGCGGTGCCGGCAGTACGCCGAGGCGGGGCTCGCCGACAGCACACCGGGTTCCGTCTCGCCCGGTGCGGCGTGGGCGCATTGGTCGCTGGGTTTGCTCGAACTCGGTTCGGGCCGAGCCGAATCCGCGCTGTCGCGCTTCGAGCGGCTGACCCGCGACCCGCTGCGCCATCACCTGTGCGCGATGCGCTCGATACCCGATCTGGTCGAGGCGGCGGTGCGGGTCGGCGCCGCCGGCCGGGCCGAACCCCACGCCGATCGGCTCGCCGACTGGGCCGAGGCGGTCCGGCAGCCGTGGGCCGCGGCGCTCGTCTTGCGTTGCCGTGCACTGCTGTCCGATGACGACAGCGCCGAAGCGCATTTCACACGGGCGCTGGGGCTGCACGACCGCGAGGCGCGGCCGGTCGAATACGCCCGCACCGCGCAACTCTACGGCGAATGGTTGCGCCGGGCCCGCCGCAAGAGCGAGGCGCGAACGGTGCTGGCCGAGGCGCTGGACATGTTCGAGCGAATCGGCATGCGCCCCTGGGCCGAACGCGCTCGCACCGAGCTCGTCGCGACCGGCGCCGCCCCGGGAGGGCCCGGCACACCATCGGATTCGCGACCGCCCGCGGTAACGGGACTCACCCCGCAGGAATTGCAGATCGCTCGCCTCGCCGCCCAGGGCCTGTCCAATCGCGATATCGCCGCCCAGTTGTTCCTCAGTCATCGCACCGTCGGCTACCACCTCTACAAGGCGTACCCGAAACTCGGGGTCACCTCGCGCGGCGAGCTGAAAACCATTGCGGAGCAACTGCATTGACGGATGCGGACATGCCGCTGCCCCCGGTGGCG
Organism: Nocardia sp. AB354; assembly: GCF_049538315.1. NCBI lineage: Bacteria > Bacillati > Actinomycetota > Actinomycetes > Mycobacteriales > Nocardiaceae > Nocardia > Nocardia sp. AB354. The sequence continues at coordinate 39,871 of NZ_JBMVFU010000028.1, forward strand.
AACACCGGGGGCAGCGAGTGTCTACTTGCGGAGGCGAGGCGACGGGAGCAGTTGCACCAGCACCGCGGTGAGCAGGCACAGCAGCGCCATCGGCACCAGGCTCGCGACGAACGCCGGGACGAATCCGCCGGGCGCTGCGAGCCGGTCGTAGAAGACGATGCCGACCACCGCGATCCCGACCGCGCCACCGACCTGCTGTGCGGTGGCCAGCACGCCCCCCGCGGCGGCCGCGTGCTCCGGCGTCACGCCCGCCAGCACGATGCCGGGCATCGGCACCAGTGCCAGGCCCATCCCCGCCCCCGCGACGATCATCGCCGGCAGCAGGTCGAGCACCGAACCGCTGCCGCCGAGTTCGTGCGCGGTGAGCGCGAGGAGCAGATATCCGCCGGCCTGCAGCATCGCCCCGACGGCGACGACCTGCCGCCCGATCCGTGCCGCCACTCGCTCCGACAGCATCGAGGTGCACAGGTACGCCGCGCCCAGCGCGAGGAACAGCAGGCCCGACCCCAGGGCCGACAGGCCGCGCCCCTGTTGCAGATACAGCGCCAGGAACAGGAAGAACGATCCCATGGTCATCTGGTAGCTCAGCGCGATGATCGAACCGACCGCGAACGAGCGTTCGGCGAACAGGGCGGGATTCACCAGCGGCTCCCCGCCGCGGGCCGCCGATCGCCGTGCCGCGGCGACGAAGACGGCGACCAGCACGGCCGCGGCGGCCAGTGAGATCCACGTCCACAGCGGCCAGCCCTGTTCCCGGCCCTGGATCAGCGGCAACACCACAGCCACCAGAGCGGTCGCGATCAGGCCGACGCCGAGCCGGTCCAGCCGGGTGCCGCCGTCTCCGCGTGATTCGGGAACCAGCCGGGCCAGCACCGCGAGGGTGAGCGCACCCACCGGCACATTGATCCAGAAGATGGTGCGCCAGCCCAGTCCGAACAGATCGGCCTGGATCAACAGCCCGCCGATCAGCTGGCCGAAGACCGCGGCCAGGCCCATCGCCAGCCCGTAGGCGGCGAAGGCGCGCACTCGGCGCGCGCCGGTGAACACCACGCTGATGATGCCCAGAACCTGCGGCATCAGCAGCGCCATCCCGGCGCCCTGCGCGATCCGGGCGACGACCAGTTCGCCGGCGCCCGCGGCCAGCGCGCAGGCCAGCGATGCGACGGTGAACACCGCCATGCCCAGGCCGTAGAGCCGGCGGCGGCCGTACAGGTCACCGAGTCGCCCGCCGGTGATCAGTCCGGCCGCGACCGCGAGGCCGTAGCCGGCGACCACCCACTGCATGGTGGCGCTGCTCGCGTGCAGGTCGGCCTGGGTATCGGGGATCGCGACGTTGACGATGAAGAAATCCAGAGTGGCCATGAAGATCCCGGCCAGCAGGACGAGCAGGGTGGCGCGTGCGGGTGGTGCGCTCGCCGGGCGGGTGCCGGAGGCGAGCAGGGTGGGTGTGGACATGGGTGTTCCTCGGGGATTGTGCTGCGGGACAAAGGGTTTCGCTCAGCCCTTGACGAATTCCAGGAGATCGTTGTTGAACTCGGCGGCGTGCGAGGTGTAGAGGCCGTGACCGGCGGTCGGGTACTCCTTGTAGACGGCCTTCGGCATCAGTTCGGCGGTGCGCCGGCCGGTGACCTCGGCGGGTGCGGAGAAGTCCAGGGCGCCGTGCACGATCAGCGCGGGAACCGTGATGCCGCGCAACGCTTCCCGGTTGTCGCAGTGGAAGACCGCCTGCTGCATGTGCAGCGTCGCCCACGGCGCGGTGGACAGGCACTGACGGTAGGTGACGTCGACCTGTTCCGGCGAGACGTCCGGGTTGAGGTGGGTGTTGAAGTAGATCTGCGACTGGCGGGCCAGCCACCGGCCGCGATCGGTGCGCACACTGTCCAGCAGCGCGTCGAGCATCGCCTCCGGGATGCCGTCGGGGTTGTCGTCGGTGGCCTTCATGAAGGGCAGGATCGCCGCGAGGAAAACCACTCGGGCGACGCGGCTTTCACCGTGGCGGGCCAGATACCGGGCGATCTCCGCGCCGCCGGTGGAGTGCCCGACCAGGGTGACGTCGTGCAGGTCGAGATGATCGAGCAGGGCGCCGAGATCGTCGGCGGTGGTGTCGATGTCGTAGCCGGTGGACGGGCGATCCGAGCGGCCGTGGCCGCGCCGGTCCAGGGCGATGCAGCGGTAGCCGCGATCGGTGAAGTACGGAATCTGGTACTCCCACATCTCGGTGTTGAGCATGGCGCCGGCGACGAAGACGATCGGCTCGCCCGTGCCGTAGTCCTCGTAGGCGAGGGTGGTTCCGTCGGTGGTGGTGAAGTACATGACCGGTCCTTTTCTGGGAGGGGAGAGAAGTGTCGGGGAGGGATCAGGCGCCGGTGGGCACCTTGTCGAGGAAGCCGAGGATCTGGCGGATGCGGCCGTCGTCACCGAGCACGGCGACGTCGAATCCGATCACCAGCGGCTCCTCACCGGGCCGGCCCAGGTGCCAGGTGAAGCGGGCGATGCCGTGGTGGCTGTCGATCGGGCCGCCGAGACCGAATTCCAGTCCGGCGAACTGCTGCTGGACCGCGGCGACGGCCGCGTCGAGGCCGGCGTGACCGCGCACCGACACCAGCGGATCGGTGTACTCGGCGTCGTCGGTGAGCAGGTCGGCGATCTGCGCGGCGCGGGCGGTGGGATCGGTCTCGTTCCAGACGGCGAGGTAGCGTTCGACCAGGTCGTTGATGTCGCTCACGGGATTCTCCTTCGTGGTGGTGACGTTCCGACCACAAAGTTATGGAGTTCCGGGCGACCGGGAATCTGTCGCGCTTAAGTACTTTCGACGGTAGTGCTCTACCGGTCGGCGGCGGGATCGCCGAGGCGCCGCGACGGGTGCACGGTGGCGGCGGGTTGTCCGGTGGTGATGCTGTCGGCCAGTGTGGCGCCCAGGACCGGGGCCAGTTTGAACAGATTGTGCCCGGCGAGGAAGGTGGCGGCGCCGTCCTGCCAGGCGGCCAGACCGTCCTCACCCCACGGCAGCCGGGTCACCCAGCAGTGCACATAGCCGTCCGGTTCGGGTGCGAGTCCGGGGAGTGCGCGGCAGACGTAGCCGGCGGCGCGGTCGGCCAGCCCGGCCAGAGCCGCGGGATCGACCGATCCGCCGTCGCTGCTCGGCACGGAATCGCTCAGTCCGAGCCCGTACTGCGTGTTGCCGGGGAAGGCGGCGGCGTAGATGCCGGTTTCGCCGAATGCGCCGCTGCTGTCCTGAAGTGTGGCGAGTGTGGTGGGCGGCGCCGATCGCGGGCGGAAGGTCACCCGGACGTGCGCTGACACCTGGACCGGCAGGGCGAGGCCGAGTGACCGGGCCAGCGGCGCGGTACCGCGGCCCGCACAGACGACGACGCTGCCGAATTCCGAACAGGTTGTGCCGGTGCGTACTTCGACGGTCCCGGCGGCGGTGTGCCGCAGCGTGAGGACGTGGTCGGTGACCAGCGCATCGCGCAACCGATCGGTGAGTGCGTCGATCGCGGCGACGGTGCGGATGGAGCCGCCGGTCGCGTCCAGCATGGCCGGGCCGTCGTAGTCGGCCAGCGGTGGCAGCCGGGTCGCCAGCTCCTCCGCGTCGATACTGCGGGCATCGACTCCGGGCGTCCGCCGCAGGATCTCCAGCTTGTCCGCGACGCCGGCCCCGAGCGCGACCGCCCCGTCCCGCGAAATCAGTTCGGTGCCGAAGTCGCTTTCCCACTCGCGCCAGATGCGACGGGCGGCCACCGCCATCTCGACCAGCCGGGGATCGGTGTGGGCGTGGCGGAAGATCCGGGACTGACCGGCCGATTGACCGCCGCCGGGCCGGCCCGACTCGTACACAGTGACCGAGAGCCCGGCTCGGCGTAGTGCGTGAGCCGTGGCCAGGCCGACGATTCCGGCTCCGACCACGGCGACATCGGTTGCGGCACCCATCTCCGCGGACTACCCGCCCCCGCGGTGCGCAATCCCGGCACGGCGCCGGCCGATGGACGGGGATTCAGTATCCGGCGAGCAGCGCGCGCAGCCGGCCCAGTTCCTCGGGGCCGGCGCTGCTGTGCCAGCGCGTCGGATCGGCGGGGCGGCGGCCCCACAGGAACAGCGCGCGCACGGCCGGATCGCTTTCCACCGTCGCCTGCCCGTGCGGCGGCACCAACTCGATGGAGTTGCCGTCCGGCTCGGCGACGACCAGGACGTCGTCGGTACCCGGTGCGCGCAATCGGCCCTCGATGCGGCCCTCGGGGCCGAAATCGATATCCCTGCTGCCGCGCGCGAGCAACGGGAGGCCGACGTCGCGCACACTGTGGCGAGTTATCCACGGCTGCATGAGCATGTCGATCGCCGTCGCGTCGTCGCCGGTCATATCCCAGCGGTGCAACACCATCTCCTGACGCATGTGCTCGAGGAAGAAGTCGGGGGCGACGGTTCGCCCGGTCCAGCCGATCGCCTCCAGCGGAGACAGCGTGTCGATCACCTCGGCGGTTTCGACGAGTTGTTCGCACCGGTCCACGAACGCGGCCCACAACTCGGCGTCCGGCATCGCGCGGTAGGGCGCCTCCCGCTCCTCGAAACCGCGGGTCGGCACCGGGCTGCCCGCCGCATGGGCGGCAAGCACCCGGGCAAGCTCCTCCGCGTTGCCGGTGTTGTGGATCAGGACATCGCGCACGGTCCAGCCTTCGCACCAGGTACCCGCGTCGGGCCGGCGCGACTGTACGGCGCGGGCGAAGGCCTCCCATTCCGGCAACGCCTCGGCGGCACTGTGTGAAACCATCGGCATCTCCTCCGACCGGGCCTTTCGGAGCCCGGTGTCGCGGCGGATCCGTTCTGATCCGGGCATACCCCGCGGCTGCCGGATGTCACCGGACGATTCGGCCGCCCGGCCCGTATTCCTCGATGATCCGGACTATTTCGGCGGCGACCAACCCGGGCCGCTGGGTCGGCACCATATGGCCACATCGCTCGGCGACGACATGCCTGCCGTGCGGGCGTGCGGCCCGCCGTCGGTGCGCGGCGTCGATCGCCGCACGCGAGCGGGCCGAGATACCGGTGGAGGGCGAGTCGGCGGACACGATCGTGACGGCGAGCTCGCGTCGGTCGGGGTCGGTGTGACGCAACTGCTCGAGATCGGTGGTGTGACAGGCTAATTCGGCGGCGCGGGTGCGCATCGCCGCGACCGTGAAGCCCTCGGCGCGGAAGTCGGCGCGGGCATCGGCGGGCAGCGCGGCGAGGACGTCGCGATAGGCCAGTCGCAATGCGCCGAGACGTGCGAGTGCGGCGCTGAGCCGCTGCCCGGTCCGGGCCGCCCGGCGCGACGCCGCGGTGAACAGATCGTCGCAGAATTCGTCGGTGGGATCGACCAGCACCGTGCCCACGATTCGGTCCGGTCGGTCCGCGGCGGCGACTCGCACGATCGGGCCGCCCCAGCTGTGGCCGACCAGTACGAGCCGCGGTGCGGTGAAGCGCTCGGTGAGGTGGTCGAGCAGATCCACGAGGTCGTCGGCCAGGCGCCGGAGTCCGCGCGGCGCGGTGTCGGGGGCGCTGCGGCCGAGACCGCTGCGGTCGTAGACGACGGTCGCCGCGTAGTCGTCGAATTCTCGCTGCACCGCCGCCCAGTACGAGCGGGTGCAGGCGAGTCCGCTCTCGAAAACGACCAAGGGCGAACGGTTTTCGTTCCGCCCCGGCCGATGCATGTAGTACAGCCGGCGCCCGTCGCGGGTGGGCGCCGTGCTCGCCGCGCCCTGGCTGTGCGGTGCGGCCGGATCGGCTCGCTGTCGTACAGATCGTCCCGGCCGAGTCCCCTGTGTGCTCCCAATCACATTGGTTAGCCTAACCTCAAGCTGGTACCGCGGTGGTGGCGAGGGTCCCGCTGGGGCGATGAGCGGGTCGCTCGCCACCCGAGTGCGCCCTCGGCCGGATCGGGTTCGGGGACGCGATCCTGGGCACTCGCCAGAAGACCAGGAAGGTGTCGATGGGATGAACCAACTGCAGGATCTCGTCACCGGCGCGGCCGGGTCGCCGTGGGTGTATTTCGCGCTGCTGGGCGTCTGCATCGTCGACGCGTTCTTCCCCCCGGTCCCCAGCGAATCGGTGATCGCCGCGCTGGCCGCCATCGGCAGTTCGACCGGGAAACCCTCGGTGTGGCTGCTGATTCTCGCCGCCGCGGTCGGCGCGATCATCGGCGACAACCTCGCCTACACGATCGGCCGCGCCATCGGCACGGATCGGTTCGCGTGGATGCGCAAGCCGAAGATCCGGCGGGCGTTCGACTGGGCGCGCGGCATGCTCGACAAACGAGCGGCCCTGCTGGTCATCACCGGCCGCTATATCCCGGTCGGTCGCATCGCCGTCAACATGACGGCCGGGGCCACCGAATACCCTCGCCGGAAATTCGTGCCGCTGACGGTGATCGGTGGTGTCAGCTGGGCGGTGTATTCGGTGGCGATCGCCAGTGCGTTCGGGCGCTGGCTGCGCGATCAGCCACTCCTGGCCGCCGTGATCGGCATCGCCTGCGCGATCGTCCTCGGCTTCCTCGTCGACCGGATCGTGCGGCACTTCTTTCCGGGCACGGGTGAGGAAGAATCCGGCGACACCCGTCACGACGACAGCCGGCGAGAGGACGAGGCAGGGGAGAGGGCGGAAGCGCGCCGGGGACAAGGCTCCTGACGCTCGCGGCGGTGACTTGTTCGCGCACAGTCAGGGGAAGGCACGGACATGGACACGTTCACGCACGCAGGATTCGTCTTCGACGTCACCGATACGCCGCCCGACTCGGGCAGCGAAGCGGCGGACACCGTGGTGGTGCTGCACGGATTTCCGGAGGATCGCCACTGCTGGGATGCGATGACACCCGCACTTACCGCGGCGGGCTATCGGGTGCTGGCACCGGACCTGCGGGGTTACTCGCCGAGTGCGCGCCCGGTGGCGCGTTCGGCTTAGGCCACGGCTCGCATGACAGCTGACGTGTGCCGCGGCGGGTGTCGAGCGCTTTCATCTGGTCGGCCACGACTGGGGTGCCGCGCTCGCGTGGTCCGTCGCCGCCGAGCGGCCCGCCCGATTGAAGTCCCGACTCAGTCGGGTGGTTCCTGGGCGTTCTCCTCGGTGCCGACATCGTCGGCGACCTCCCGGGTCGCCATCCCGCCGTTGTCGCCCTCGTCCACCGGTCCGGGCCGCCCGCCCCGCGGTTCCTCGGTGTCGTCGTCGTTCGGATGATTCGGATGGGACATGATGCGTCCTTTCTCGAGGTTCGTAGCGGACTACCTCGACAGCCGAGCGGCAAACGCTAGAGCGAGATCAGCAGCACCCCGGCCGCGACGATCAATGCGGCCCAGACCATCAAGACGAGGACGGCGGAACGGTCGTCCTCGGTGTCGTTCGGGGTGGCCCGGCGGCGACGGTGGGAAGCGGTGATCGAAACGTTCACGAGCTCTCTCCTTCCGCGATCGGTCGATATCCCAGACCTACCCCGAACCCCAAGCGCCACAACATGTCTCACTCGAGTGGCATATGGGTTGTCTCACAACATCCGGAAACCCGGTGGCTTCGAACGTCTTCCGGAACGCGCTCACCAACCGTTGATGTGCAGCACCGAGTCCGGATCGACGCGCGGGCCGGGCCGGAAGTCGGTGCCCTTGGTGTAGGCGACCGGGAGGAGCACACCCTGACGGACGTCGTCGGGAATGCCGAGAATCTGCGCGACCTCGCGCTCGTACTGCAAATGCAGTGTGGTCCAAGTGGTTCCCAGGCCGCGTGCGCGTAGTGCCAGCGCCAGGCTCCACGCCGCCGGGAGCAGCGAACCCCACAGCCCCGCCTGGTTGTCGGGCAGCGCCCCGCTGGTGCCCGTGCTGATCGCGCCGATCACCAGCACCGGGACCTCCGCCATCACCTCGCGCAGATAATCCGAACTGGTGGCGATGCGGGCGGCGCTCTCGTCGGCGGGTTCGCCCCCGGCCTCCCGGTAGGCCAGATGTGAGCGCCGGTAGTGCTCCGCGACCTGCGCCTTGACTTCCGGATCGGTGAGAACGATCCAGTGCCAATGCTGCCGGTTGCCTCCGGACGGTGCCTGCAAGGCCACCTCCAGCGCCTCGCGGATCACGTCCAGCGGTACGGGCCGGGTCAGATCCAGACGGCGGCGCACCGCACGCGTGGTGGTCAGCAATTCGTCCGGGGTGAGCGGAAGCAGTTCGGTCACTACGGGTCTCCTTCTGGGGCGGCGTATACCGTCCAAGGATGCCCGACGCGGGTTTTGTTCCCTGAGCCGAAGCGATGCGGTCCGCACCCGCGAATGGCGAAGCGCGTACTCCCGCCACACGGTGGGAGTACGCGCTCCGGAGAAAGGAATTCGCCGTCGCTAGAAATAATGTGCGCGGCCGGCGACCGGACGTCCGAACGCTCCGAGCAGGGCCAGGATCGCGCCGATCACGACGGCGATGATGCCCAGAGTCCAGAGGATCGGGATGCTGAAAACGAACCCGAGTACGAGGAGGATGACTCCCAGAATAATCATGTGAAACTCTCCCTTTGCCTTTTGTTATCCAGGCGCTGCCGCGTTCGGCCGTACTGCGATAACAAATCGCAGATACCCGGCCTCGAAGGCCGTAAACAGAACGTCTCGGGAGAGAAAGCGGCGTCAGGGCGCGCGGGCCAGCCACCGCCAGCGCGGCAGTTCGGTGCCGACGGTCGCGACCGCCAATACGGTGACGAGCACGGCGACCCAGGCCGGCCAGGCGAACCAGGCGCCCAGCACCGCCGCGGCGATCAGCACCAGCATCATCGCGATGGTGGCCCAGCCGGGGACGGCGACGAGGACCTGCTTCTTGTCGCCGCGGGTCGCGAAGATCGCCGGGACGCCGATCAGTACGACCACCGCGATCACCGCCGCCACCACGGACCACGACGCCAGCGCCCACGGCGCCGCGACCCACGCGATCAGTTCGATGGCGACGCGCGCGATGGCCGGCCCGCGGCCCTGCTCGGTGAGATTCGGTGAGACATCCGCACGTTCGGACATGTCGCTCAGCCTCGCACGTCCACCTCCCGCACGCACGACGAACGCCGTGCGATTGCCTCAGCCGGGCGTTCGCGCGCCGGGAAACATGATCGGGCTGATCAGATAGGGCCGGCGATCCGGGCCGGGACCGTTGCCGCTGACCGAGGCGACGACGCGGCGGAACCCGTCGAGCATGGCGTTGCGCTCCTCGGGTGAAAGCCACAGCGTGCCTTGGCGATAGCCGACCGAGTCCGCGACCGGATCGGCGTCCGGCTCGGCGAGATAGGCGTCGAATTCGGCGATCAGGACGGCCATGGCGGTGGCGAATCCGCGGCGGTGGTCGTCGAGTGTCATGGCCGCGGCCGCTTCGGCGTCGATCACGGGACGGTCCGCGCGCAGCCGATAGGACCGCTCGACCGCACCGCGAACCCGCCGCTCGTCGGCGACCGCCAGGATGCCGCCCTCCACCAGGAGGCCGAGGTGCCGGTAGATGGTCGTCCGGGGCACGTCGTGCAGGCGGTCGCACAACTCGCCCGCGTTGCGCGGCGCGTCCCCGGACAGCGCGTGCACGATGCGCAGTCGCACCGGATGCAGAAGGAGATCGGCAGGGTCCATCGCTCAACTATCCCATTGTTGGTACCATTTCCAAAGTTGGGATTGATCGAGAGGGGATTCGGATGCGGAACGTGCCAGGCGAACGAATGACGGTGCGCGGCATCGAGATCTATGTCGAGCAGGGCGGTGCGGGGGAGACCTGCGTGCTCTTCGAATCCGGCGCCGGCGCCGGACGCACCCTGTGGGATCCGGTGGTGTCCCGGCTCGGCGATGTCGTGCGGACCGTCACCTACGACCGTGCCGGTCGCGGCCGCAGCGCCCGGGTGCGGTCGCCGCAGAGCATCGACGAGATGGCGGCCACGCTGGCCGCGCTGGTCGAGGCGCTGGCGCCGCGTCGGCTGATCCTGGCCGGGCACAGCATGGGCGGGTTGATCGTGCGCCGCGCCGCGGAAAATCTTGTGCCGCAGCCGATCGGTATGGTGCTGGTCGATCCGACTCCGGAAGCGGCTCCCTTCTACGCGGACTGGGCGGCGACCGCGGCGAAGACGGATCGTGTTCTCGCGGTGCAACAGTCGCTCGCCCGGGTGCGCCCGGTGATGCGGGTGCTGACGGCCTCCTACGGACGGATGTTTCCCGCCGACACCTACGAGACCATGCTGCGGGAGGATTTCAGCCCCGCCGGCATCGCCTGCACGCGCAGCGAATTCGATGCCTTCGCCACCGGCATCGGCCCGTTCCGGGACAACCCGCCGCAGCCGCCGCGCGGCGAGGTCGTGCTCATCTCCGCGCGGCGCGCCAACCGGTTGCACGCTCGCCACCACGACACCATTCGCGAGTACCAACGCCGATTCGCCGATCAGGTCAGCGGGCGATTCGAGGACGCCGACTCCGAGCACATCGTGCCGGCCGAGTGCCCGGATCAGGTGGCCGCCGCGGTGCTCCGGATGGCCGGCGCACCCGAGCGCGCGGTGTGACGAACGGTGCTCAGGAACCGAACATCCGCGCCAGCACCGTCACGACGCCGTCCTCGTGGTTGGCGGGCGCGAGGTAGCGGGCGCGGGCACGAACCTCGGGGTGGGCGTTGGCCATCGCGAACGACCACCGCGCGGCATCGAGCATCTCGAGGTCGTTGAGGTAGTCGCCGAACACCGCGGTCCGGGCGGGCGGGATCCCGAGCGCCTCCTGCAGCGACTGCACCGCGCGACCCTTGTCCGCGTCACGGCTCATGATGTCGATCCAGTGGTGCCCGGACACCACGACCTGCTCGCGGGCGGCGATCGATCCGAACACCCGCTCGGCTGTCCGCTCGGCATCGGTGAAGTCGTAGATCGCCAATTTCAGCACCTTGTCGGTCACCGCGGTAAGGTCGTCGACGCGCTCGAGGCGGGCGTAGTATTTCGCCGCCTCGTCGACGAATGCCGGATCCGTACGCTCGATATAGGCGCTGTCCAGACCGCACACCACCAGACCGAGCTCGGCGGCGTCGGGTGCTTCCCGCACCGCCCGCACGACCTGGTGCACGATCTCGACATCGAGGCAGGTCGCGGACACGGTGACGCCGGAATGCACGACGAGACAACCGTTCTCGGCAATGTACGAGACCCCGTCCGGCGCCTGCTCGAACAGGGCGGCGAGTGTCGCGTATTGCCGCCCGCTGGCCGGCACGAAGGTCACTCCCCGCGCCCGCATCACGTCGAGCAGCGGCCAGAACGTGTCGGGCACGGCACCGGAATCCGTGAGCAGAGTGCCGTCCATATCGCAGACGACCAGTCGCACATCCTGGTCACCGGGCGGGATCGAGGACCACGAGGGTGGTGCCGGGACCGTCGAACGGGCCAGGGCGCCACTGTCTTCCGGCATGTCATCCGTCGATCCGCTACGCACCTGCCCACTTTCGTCGTCGACCACGCCGCCTCGAACGCGCCACAGCGTTGTGCGAGGTCGTCGTGTCTGGTCTCTCCGTGGCCAGTATGTATGCCGTCCGGTGCGACGGTGCGATGCCCCCGGCCGCGGGCCCGTGCCGCGCATTGAGCCGCAGCGCCGCGCTCCACCTCGGCCGCATCCGGCCCGTCGGATTCTCAGCGGGCCGGTGTGTGCGCACGATAGGCGCGGGCGACGAGCGCGGCGCGGACCTGGAGCAGCCCGGACGGGGAGGTCGGATCCACTCCGATCAGCCGGCCGATGCGTTTGAGCCGGTAGTCGACCGTATTGGTGTGGACCCGCATCTCGTGTGCGGTGCGTTGCCGATTCAGTTCGTTGCCGCAGTGCCGCACCAGCGTTTCGGTCAGTTCCGGATGGTCGTCGAGCGGGTCGAGGAGGGTGCCGAGGATTTCCAGCGCCGGTCCGGGCCGCGTGAGCTGGTATTCGAGGGCCAGGTCGCGCATGCGGTAGAGCCCGGGCCGGCATCGCAACGCGTGCACGGTGTCCAGCAGTTCGTGGGCTTGGGTGGCCGCCGCGGGGACAGCCGCGCGGGCGGCGTGGACCGCGGTGGCGGTGATCGGTGTCCGAGTCGCCGTGGCCAGCGTGTGCACGACGTGATCGAGACAGCGGTCGGAACCGACGAACGGGTAGGGCAGCAAGACGGTGCCGCCGCTCGGGGACAGCTGGAACAGCACCGCGCCGTTGCCCATTCGTTCCAGGACGGCCCGGGCCCGGCGCATCGCCAGTCGCGCCTGAACGGACACATCGGCCGCCGGACCGTGCCCGGCGGATTCGGCCGGCAGCGAGATCGCCAGCACGTGATAGTGGTCGGCGAGTTCCACTCCGCATTCCCTCGCCGCCGCTGCGGCGGACCGGCCGCCGAGCAGCGCGGAGGTCACCGCGTCGCTGCTCGGCCGGTAGTCCTCGGGCGCATCGGGGACCGTCGCCGAATAGGCGTCCGCGACACCGGTGGTCACGATTTCGAGGGCGTCCAGCACACGGCCGACCGACGTCATGATCGTGTCGAGGTTGTCGCCGGAAGTCCGCAGCGCCTCCAGGTGCAGCCGGAATGTTTCGAACACCGTGTGATGAACGGTCTCCAGGCTCGAGCCGCGCCGGGCCCAGCGGTCCGCGGCCTCGGCCAGTCGTGCGGCCGCGCTCGAACAGCGTCCACCGGAGGACAATTCGCGCAGCACCTCGTGGCAGAGCCCGGTGATCTCGTCGGCCGGTGTGGCGTGCGGCCGGTGTGGGCTCGGTGCTCGGGCGGTTCGTTCCCCATCGTGTTCGGCCCACTGGACGGGCAGCTGCTCGACGGACGACGGGGCCGCGGCGATCTCGACACCCATGGCAACCTCCAGCTGCGGTCCGGCGCACGTCGACCGCGGCCGGTTCTTCGACTCTGTACCTGCCGGCCTGGTGGCAACCATGTCGGCAACGCACGTATGTTACTCCATATTCACGTTCTGTGGCCTTTTTGGTGAGACTGATCGAAGCAGGTAAGAGAGCAATTCGCTGTGCGTATCGGCTCAGCAAGTTATCATGGACTCTTTCAATGATGCCGCCGGAGCGAACGATCTCGTCGGCGGAATCCGCCGAGCCGGTGGTCGCCGTCGGAGCGACTGCGGCGCACGAACGGAGGTTTCGATGGGTTCGTTGAGTCCGACCCACTGGCTGATCATCGCACTGGTGATCGTGGTGTTGTTCGGCGCCAAACGCCTGCCCGACGCCGCCCGCGGTCTCGGCCGCTCGTTGCGCATCTTCAAGAGCGAAATGAGCGAAATGCAGTCCGGCGACTCCGGCCCACCGAACACCGCATCCCCGAGCGCCCCGGGTGCGGGTCACCGGCCGGCGCCCGCGGCACCGCTGCCGCCCGCGCAACCGGCGACTCCGTCGTCGTCCGCCGTGGAGGATCGTCACCCGAGCTGACCGGATCGTTCCCCACGACCGCCCCGCGGCGCGCATCATTCATAGATGCGGTTACAGCAGTCGAACGCTGCGGCCACGACCGAAGGACGCGTGCGGCCGTGCGCGACGTCCTGGCGGCACTGACCGCGATCTGGCGATCCGGTGGCACCGCTGGTGTCGCCACGGTGGTGCGCACCCGGGGCTCGTCGCCGCGCCCGGCGGGTGCGGCGATGGTCGTGGCTCCCGACGGCGCCGTGGCCGGATCGGTCTCCGGTGGCTGTGTGGACGCGTCCGTCTACGAGCTGGCCACCGACGTGGTGCGAATGGGGCGGCCCCGGCTGCAGAGCTACGGGGTCGACAGCGATGAGCTGTTCGGTATCGGGCTCACCTGTGGCGGTGAGATCGATATCTTCGCCGAGCCGATATCGCGGCAGACGTTCCCGCACCTGCCGGTGGTGCTCGCCGACGTCGCCGCCGACCGCCCGGCCGCGATCGCCACCGTTGTCGCGCACCCGGAATCCGCGCGACTGGGCCGGCGACTGATCGTCACCCCGGATTCGATCCACGGATCGCTCGGCTCCGGACGAGCCGACGTCACCGTGGCCGAACGCGCCCGCGAACTACTCGCCGCCGGGTGTGCTCGTGTGATCGGCTGCGGGCCGGACGGTCGCCCGCTCGAGTCCGGCATGGGCGTCTTCGTGAACCCGTTCGCGCCCCGCCCGCGGATGCTGATCTTCGGCGCGATCGACTTCGCCGCCGCGCTGGCCCAGCAGGGCGCTCTGCTCGGCTACCGGGTGACGGTCTGCGACGCACGCCCGAGATTCGCGACCGCCGACCGGTTCCCGGCCGCCGACGAGGTCGTCGTGGACTGGCCGGATCGCTACCTCACCGCCCAGGCGCGGCGGAACACCCTCGACGGCCGGACCGTCGTGTGCGTGCTCACCCACGACCCGAAATTCGATGTCCCGCTCCTGCAGGTGGCGCTGCGGCTTCCCGCATTCGGCTACGTCGGCGCCATGGGTTCGCGGCGCACGCACGACGATCGGCTGCGCCGGTTGCGCGCGGCGGGACTCACCGACGCCGAACTGCGCCGTCTCGCCGGTCCCCTCGGCCTCGACCTCGGCGCCCGCACCCCACAGGAAACGGCGGTGTCGATCGCCGCGGAGATCATCATGCGCACCCGCGGCGGCGCCGGTGACCCGCTGACCGAACTCGCAGGACGAATCCACCACGACCACACGCCCTGACGGGTTGCGAATACCGTTCTGTCACAACGTCTCACCGCCGTTGCGCTCCCCGAACATCCGATAGACATCCACGGCATCGGCGCGCGGCAGATAGCGCATCGGCAGCCGCCGCTCATCCCAGGGTTTGGCAAACTCGGCGTAGAAGGTGCCGGGCTCGAAATACGTCTCGTTCCCGCCCGCCAGGTACGGCGCGCAATCCTCGCGCGTGGCCAGGAAGACGACCTCATCGGGCGCACAGTGGTACAGCGCCGCCAGGCACATCGGGCACGGGTGGGCGATGGCGTAGACCGTGCAGCCGGTCAGATATTCGGTGCCCAACGTCCGGCACGCCGCGCGGATGGCGCGAATCTCGGCATGGTCGGTCGGATCATGAGTGGTGCGAACACAATTGCTGCCCTCGGCGAGGATCGCGCCGTCCTTGACGACGACGGTCCCGAACGGCAGTCCGCCCGCGGCGACACTGGCGCGGGCGATGTCGACGGCACGCTGTGCGAAATCCGCGGGACTCGTCGTCTCCGGCATCAGCCGACCGGCTCCGGCCGGACCGGGCATCCGACGTCCTCCAGCCGGGCCGGGCCGGTTCCCTTGGCGGGATCGGTCTTCCACGGCCAGTCGTCGGAACGGAACGGCGCCAGGGACGGCAGCACCGCTTCCCGTCCCCGCGCGGCCATTTCGCGTGCGATGGCCGCGCGCCCGCCGCCACCGAGCAGTTCGGCGTCCATGAGGTAGTAGTCGCGGAAGAACACCATGCCCAGCGAGCGGTCGGCGACGATACGGCCGAGTACGTCGAGCAACTTCTCGGGTGTGGTCTCGAATTCCGTCGTCTCGACCAGCAGCAACCGGTCACCCATGGTCTCGGTGCCCATGAACTGGACGAGAACGCTGTAGAGGATGTTGTTCTGCCGCGCGACGTACAGCGAGTTGCTCACCGCGTAGGTGCGCTCCCAATCCTCGCCGAGGCTCGCCTTCCAGTCGTCGAGGACCGACATCCAGTGGCCGACCTGAGCTCCCGAGCCGATGCCGATGGACCGGGCCGAGTAGGGCTCGGTGTCGCGGATGTACGTCTCGACGTCGTCGTAGCGGTAACCGCCCCGGGCCAGGCATTCGTCCATGAAGGTCAGATTGCGCTGCAGGATCGCGTGCAGTATCGCGCGGTCCTCGTCGGAGATGTCCAGCGCGTCGAGGCTGTCGAACGCCGTGCGGTGCTGAGCCCGGTACATCTCCAACGGGGGACGCCACAGCTGATTGGCATACGCGTCGGAGAGGTACGGGGCGAGGATCTCGTAGATCGCCATGGTGCTGTGGCCCACCGACTTCGCCAACTGGTAGACGATCGGCACCGGCGGCGCCACTTCCGGTTCCCGGCCGGGGCGGTACAGGATCATCTGCCCGCCCGCGCCGGTGAACAGCGCCAGGATGATCGGCACCTGGTCGAGCATGTTCTGTTTGAATTTCTCCAGCGAGGTTTCGTACAGCTGCATCATGGACGCGTTCAGCGCCAGGACCGCCTGTTCGGCGACGGTGCGGGCGCTCGCGGGCGGTTCGTCGGCGATCACCGGGCGCATGAAGGCCGGGATCGCGCTGCCGTCGGTTTCGGTCATTGTCGTCACTTCTCCTTCTCGAATGTGGGCCGGTCTCACGGCAGATGCCAGAACACGGTGGTCACCAGCCAGAACAGCACCGTCCAGAACGTCATCACCGCGGCGATCAGCACGGTCCCGCGAATCTCGATCGCCTTCCGCGCCGAACCCGGGGCCGGCCGCAGCCAGCGTTCGAGCAACGGATTCACATAGCGCGGCATCATCACGAACGTCATGACGAAGCTGGACAACAGATTTCCGATCAGCATGCCCAGCCACAGCGGCAGCCCCGCCGGCGCCATGGCCAGCGAGAGCAGCACGACCGTCGGATACAACCCGACCCACACCGCGATCGACGTCTTCGTCTGCGAGGGTGGGTGTGCGGGGTCGCCGTCCTCGAAGGCGAACCAGCTGCCGAACGAGTTGTCGATCGTGCGTAAGTGGAAGTCGCTGAAGCGTTTTCCATCGTCGAGTAGTCGCTGTCGCTCGGTGGAGGTCAGCCAGCGGTCCAGGTCGGCGGCGCTGTCGTAGCGGTAGAGCATCGTCCACTCGTCCTGCACGCCCTCGATCGGCCGGAAGATCTCCGAGCCGCGGAATCCGGGAAACCTGTTCTCCGCGCAGCGAAGTCGTTCCTGCCAGGCCAGGAACTCGTCGATCTGGTCGGGAAGGACCCGATGGGTGACCACCGCGGTGACGAGGGTGTCGGGCGGGGCCGCCGCGCCGGTGACGATCTGCTGCGTGGGCGGGCCGTCGAGATAGCGCCGGCCCTCCGCGAGGCTGTCCTGGCGGGTGGCGCTGTTGATCCACGCGCGCAGATTCGGAATCGAGTCGAAGCGGTAGATCAGCGACCAGTGCGCCCGCGGATACGCGGGCGGATCGATCTCCGCGGCAATGAATCCCGGATACCGCGAGGCCATGCTGTTGAGTCCGTGCTGCCACGCCAGGAACGCCTCCTCGCAGCCGGGACGAACCTTCTCACCGATGATGACGGTGGCGGCGTGACCGGCCGGCGTTTCGCGGGGCATGGTGGTCTCCCGGCTCAGCCGGTCGGGGTCAGCCGGGTCGGTCGCAGGGCCCGGAAGATCCGGTCGGGCGTCAGCGGCAGTTCGCGATAGCGCACACCCGTCGCGTCGTACACGGCGTTGGCCAGTGCCGGTGCGACCGGATTGATACAGGATTCGGCGATGCCCTTGGAGCGCACCGGACCCGCCGAATCGGCCGACTCCACCAGGAGTACCTCGGTGCGCGGAGCATCGGCACAGGTGGGGATGCGGTAGTTGCGCAGCGTCGGATTGGTCATGACGCCGTTCTCGTCGACGAGATGGCGTTCGGTGAGGACGAAGCCGATGCCTTGGACCACGCCGCCTTCGATCTGTCCGCGCACCTGCGCGGGATTGATGACGACACCGGCGTCGGCGGCCTGCACGCTGTAGAGAATGCGGATCTCGCCGGTGACGCGGTGCACGGCCACCCGAAAGCCGTGCGCGTTGCAGGACAGGCTGCGGGGTGAGCCGTAGGCCTTGCGTGATTCGGTGAGCCGCACCCCGCGAGCCCGCGCGGTGGCCGCCAATTCGGTCAGCGGGATGCGGTGCTCGCCGCAGCGTACGGCGTCGTCGTCGAGTGCGCACGAGGTCAGGTCGACGCCGGAATCCGCGGCCGCGAAGCGCAGGATGCGTTCGCGCAGCGCGGCCGCCGTGCGCTGAACGGCGTTGCCCGCGACGAACAGTCCGGCGCTGGCGAAGGCTCCGGTGTCGAAACCGGTGCGGTCGGTATCGGATTGCACGAGCCGGATGCGGGCCGGGGTGGTGCCCAGTTCGGACGCGGCGATCTGAACGTGTGCTGTCGAGGTGCCCTCGCCGAATTCCACAGTGCCGATGGCGATGTCGTAGATCCCGTCGTCGCCGAGGGTGGCCAGCCCGACGGATATGTGTTCGGTCGGCGGGGCCGTCTCGTGTATCGAACCGGCTGCTCCGGTGCCGATCAGCCAATTCTCGTCGAGGGCCTGCCCGTCGGGATGGGCGCGCAGCGCGGCGTCGACCCGGTCGATACACGCGGACAGCGTGTCCTCGGTGAAGGCCACGTCGTCGGCCTCGTCGTGTATCGCCAGCAGCGCGTCACCGGGGCGAACGATGTTGCGGCGCCGCAATTCCAGCGGATCCATGCCGAGCGCGACGGCCAGTTCGTGCATCGCCGACTCCATCGCGAAGACCGGTTGCGTCATGCCGTAGCCGCGCAGCGCGCCGCTGGGCACGGTGTTGGTGTAGACCGAGTAGCCGTCGAATTTCTTGTTGGGGCAGCGGTACATCGCGACGGCGGAGCCGCCGGCGAACAGGGTTTCGCCGCCGTGGTTGCCGTACGCGCCGGTGTTGGAGACATTGCGGAACTGCAGCGCCGTCAGGGTGCCGTCGGAGCGGGCGCCGAGTTTGACCGTGATCTTCATCGGATGCCTGGGGGAGGCGGTGGTGAATTCCTCTTCCCGGGTGTACTCGAGGCAGGTCGGGCGGCCCGTGTCCAGCGTCGCCAGCGCCACGAGGTCTTCGCTGATCACTTCCTGCTTACCGCCGAAGCCGCCGCCGACCCGCTTGCAGAACACCCGGATCTGGTCGGGCCGCAGATCGAACAGGTGGGCCAGCTTGCCCTTCGCGATCCACGGCGACTGCGAGCTGGTGCGCACATGCAGCCGGTCCCGTTCCATCCAGGCGATCGACCCGTGCGTCTCCAGGTGCGCGTGCTGCACGCGCGGTGTGAGGTACGTGCCCTCGTGAATGACGTCGGCGGCGGCGAAACCCTGTGCCACATCGCCGATCTCGCCGTGCAGTTCGATCAGGACGTTGTGCGAGGGATCCTGTACGAACGGGTCGTCGGATCCGTGCAGCTGCGGCGCGCCGAACTGCATCGCCTGCTCGGGATCGAAGACCGCGGGCAGCACCTCGTACTCGACGACGATCCGGCGACAGCCCTCTTCCGCGGCGGCGACCGAATCGGCCAGCACCGCCGCCACCCGCTGCCCGGCGAAGCGCACCACATTGTCGAGGATGTAGGTGTCGTCGGGGTCGACGAGATGGTCGGTGTGGATCGCGGTGGTGAACAGTTTGCGTGGCACATCCTTCCAGGTGTAGACGCGATGCACCCCCGGCATTGCCAGCGCCGCGGATTTGTCGACGGAGACGATGCGCGCATGCGCGTGGGGCGAATGCAGCACCTTCAGATGCAGCATTCCTTCCGGGGCGGTGTCCATCGTGTATTCGGCGCGCCCGGTGACCACGTCAATCCCCGCGGGCGCGCCGACACTCGTGCCGACGGCCCGGCCGGGCGCCGCCGTGTCGACCGCGGCCACGCCGGCGATCGCATCCTCGATCGCCCGATAGCCGGTGCAGCGGCACAGATTTCCCTTCAACGCGTGCGGAAGGTCCTGTTTCTGCTCGTCGGTCAGCGCGGACGCCGTCATGATCATGCCGGGGGTGCAGAAGCCGCACTGGAATCCGGGGGCGTCGCGGAACTGCCGCTGCATCGGGTGCGGAGCTTCCGGCGAACCCAGGCCCTCGATCGTAGTCACCGCGTGCCCCTCGGCGCGGAATGCCGGGGTGATGCAGCTGTGCACGGGCCGGCCGTCGAGCCAGACCGTACACGCGCCGCAGTCCCCGGCGTCACACCCCTTCTTCACCCCGAACCAGCCCAGGTGGCGTAGAAACGTCCGCAGGCACTGACCGGGGTTCGGTTCCTGCGAGAACGTTTTGCCGTTGACCCTGTAGAAGGTCATCTCGTGCTCGCGAGTTCGGTCCGCAGTTGTTCGGCGTAGTGCTTCGCGAGATGTTCGCGATGCTCCGGAGTGCCGTTGGGGTCGGCGAACCATACGTGCGCCGGAATCGCCTCGACGTGGTCGTGCAGGGTGTGCGCGTCGGGTGCGGTATCGAAGTGCAGGACAAACGGATAGGAGGTTGCCGCGGTGAGTACCAGGGTCAGATCGGCGGCGTCCGGTGTCCGGGTGGCGACCATGTATATCGTGGAGCGCCCGAGTGCGGTCAGCGTGAATCGGCGCTGCGCGTGCGCTTTTCGCAACGCGTCGATCGGAATGTGGATACTTCGCAGAATTTCTCCCGGCCGCAGCACATTCCGGTGATTGCCGACGACGAAATCTTTCGCCGCGACGGTTCTTTCCGTTCCGTCCGCCGCCCACAATCGATACGTGGCCTCGAGGGCCACCGTCACGGTGACCATCGGGCCGGCGGGCAGCGACATGCAGATGTTGCCGCCCACCGTCGCGGCGTTCCATATCTTGAACGACGCCAGGAACGCCTCGCAGCCGGAACGCAGCAGGCCGGCGGCGGGCCAGTCGCCCGGCGGCTCGAACTCGTGCAACTCCCTGATCGTGCACGTCGCGCTGATTTCCAGGCCCTGGGCGGTAGGAACCAGGCTCGGCCAGCCGAGCGCCACGAGGTCGATCAACCGGCGGACCGCGGGCTGTGGTTCGGAGAACAACCATGTTCCTCCGGCCAGCCACGCGTCTCCGGCGCGCCAATCCGGACCCGGTGGGGTCGAGGGCCGGCGAATGACGTCCTCGACGGTGTTCAGATCCATACGAGCCTCCAAGACTCGCGACCGGCTCTGCTGGACATATCGACTGTAGGATTTTATGTCGATACCCGAGGAGTTTCGCAATATTTCGTATTTGCCGATGAATTGCTCGTGATTTTCTCGAATATTCGATCGGCTGTGTGTTGGCGATGGAGTGCCGGAAGAGGTCGCGCCGGCGTCCAGGAGTTCCACGGCGCGTAGGGGCGGAGACCTCGTCGGAAGGCGTTGGGCGGGATCGGTTCCGGAGGCCGGGACACCGCCGTGCATCCGAAGCGCTTGCCGAGACCGCTGTTTGACGATCCGGAAGCGGGTTATTTCCCAACTACACCAGTCCATCGATGTTGAGAATCGGTAGTAGCCATGATCGTATTCATCGGGTTGATCATTCTGTTCGCCGCGCTGGTCGTCGGAATCGCCGCAGCGTTGGCCAATTCCGGCGACACGCACGTGCTGGCGAGCGAATTCACCGTGTTCGGAGCCCATTTCACCCCTACTCAGAACGAACTCTTCGCCGCCGGTGCCGCGGTCGGTGCCGTCGGCATGCTCGGCCTGGGCATCGCCCTGAGCGGGGCGTTCTCCTCCGCGCGCCGGCATGCGGAGATACGCCGCGAACTGCGGCAGTCGCGCCGCGAAATGACCGCCACTCGTCAGGATCTCGCGAAGACACCGCCGGCGCAGCCGGCCGTCGCGAAGACCGCGCCCGCGGAATCGGCGGCCACGCCGAAGCCGCGGCTGCGCAATCCCTTCACCCGGCGCGGGATGTCGCGCAGCGCGCAACCTCAACCCTGATCGCCGCACCGCGCGCGTGAGGAGGCCCGGAATGCACTGAGCTACAGCGTATTCCGGGCCTCATCCCGGTCCGGACTCATGCGATGGTGTGATCGGTGGCTGTGCTCAGCCGATCGCGCAGAACGGCCGCTCCGGAACCGGAGAGGTCGTCGCAGTAGGTGATTCGGCCGGCCATCGCCATGGTCAGTGCGATCGTGCTGCCGGCGACCGGCGAACCGGTCCCGGCTGTGAAGGGGCCGTCGGTCGCCTCCAGCCGCAGCCCCTCGATCCTGCTGCGGCTGGACACGGTGAAATTGCGTCCGGCGTAGAAGCGGGCGACCACGGTGGCGGCGTCCACGGAGGGCGTGCCGGACAGTCCGAGGGGGCGGCGGATGTCCTGCGCGTGGACCACCACCTCACCGAGCCAGGCCGCGGTATGTCCCGACGGCGCGACCGTGCTGGTGGCGACGGCTCGAAACCGTGCCAGAGTTTCGGCGGGGGTCGCGCCCCGATGCTCGGCGAGTCGCCGATTGTTGTGCTCGTCGAAGTCGAACCTGGCGCCGAGCACACTCCGGAGCCAGCGAAACCGGCCGATGGTGGCCGTCGCGGTGAGGTGGGCGACGACCTCCTCCACCGTCCACTCCCCGCACAACGTCGGCCGGTCCCATTGCTGCTCGTCCAAGCCGGCGAGCTCTTCGGCCAGCGCTGCCCGTTCGGCTCGGACCATAGCCCAGATATCCGCGCGAGCGATCCTGTTCGACATCCACGACCTCCAGTCCGGGTGCCCGCGCCGCTGATCAACGGTGTCCCCGCAGGGCGGACGAGCGTTCCCACTACGGACGAAGGGGCGGAGGCGAATTCATCGGCTCGGCGGTTGCGATATCGGCGGTGTGCGCCCGAACCGTCGACCGTCTCGTTTCCGGCGCGTCACGAACGCTGCACGAACCTGAGGTAGAACGCGGCGAACACCAGCACGATCCCGATATTCACCAGCAGCCGCGCCCAGAAATGGTGTCTGAAGAACAGCACGTCCACGCCGACCACGACGGCCACCAGTGCGAGCACGTAGACAACAACGGTCGCCTGTCTTCCCATGACCTCGTTTCTACGCCGAGTAGCCGCCGTGGAAGAGGATTTCGAGCAAGGCGGCCCACGATCCGACCCGTCTACTCGGCCGCCGGTCCCGTGCTCGGGTCCTGAGCGTAGCCCGTCGCGGTGAACCCGCTCGCGATCGACGGCAGCTTGACAGCTAATCGGAAGCCTGCGTGGCGAAACCGGTCCCGGAGAGCGCGGAAGCGTTGCGGATCGCGTTCCGATCGGACTCTGCCACAAATTTGCCGATAATTCGTAGTCGACTGCGCCGCACGCTGGGATTCACGGTTTCGGGCGGCGAAATCGTCATTCGATCGACGCACGTGGATTCGCCGTTTCTCCACTGCCGGGTCCGGGTTGGAGCTTAAACTACCTCAGCCGCAACGTGCACAACCATGCGAGAGGGTCGGGAAAACTCGAAGATAAACACCCGGGAGGTGTGAAATGCCGGAGACTGGTCATCGGCGCATGTCACGTCCATTGTTGATTGCGAGCATGTTGCCGCTTGCGGTCTTTTTAGGCACGGGAGTGGCCACGGCGTCTCCCGGCGATCTCGTTCTCACCCCGGCCGACGCCGCGCAGGCACCCGCTGCGCCGCCGCTGGCAGTGGACTGGCAAACACTGGCGCACGATGTGCAGGGGTTGATTCCCTTCCCGGTGCCGCTGCCGCTGCCGCCCGCCGACGCTCCTGTCGTCCAGGGCAATTCGGCCGTCGCCCCGCAGAACGCACCCGGCGACGACGGATCGGCCCAGGCGGCGACAGCAGACGTGCCGTCCGTCGCCGCCGCGGCTGCTGCCGTCACGGCCCCGGCGCCCGTCGACACGACGGCCCCGATCGCGGATGCGCTGCCCGTCGAGGACCAGCATCCGATCGAGACGTTCTGTGAACAGGTTCCCGCCGATCCCGATCGCTGTGCCGCCACGGTGGTCGATGCCGGGGTCGGTGCGGCCATCGGTGCCGGCATCGGCGCGGCGGTGTCCGCGCCCCTCGCGATCCCCGCCGCGGCGCTCGGTGCGGCGGCCGGATTCGTCGTCGGTATCCCCTTCCTGCCCACCGGTCTGGTGGCCGGCCCGCTGATCGGCGCGGCCGTCGGCGCCGCGGTCGTCGCCGCACCCGCTGCCGCGCTCGGTGGGGCACTCGGTGCGGCGGTCGGCGCGATCGTCGGGATCACCGCGCCGCTCCCGCCGAAATCCACTCCCACCGATGCGCCTATCCCCGCCGATGCATCCACCCCCGCGGCGGCATAGCGCACGGTCACCGCGACGTCCCTACCCCCTCGCGGTCGTCGCGACTGCGAGGGAATGGGGATGTCGTCAGCCGGAAGGCCGGAGGTCATCGACGGACTCCGGAACCGGCCCGAAAGTATCGACGGCACAGTGAATTCCGATGTGCTCGCGCATTTCGCCCCCCCGGCTTCCGGCGTCCGACGGCGGTCGAGAGCGTTCTCGGCTCGCCCCGGCCGAGCCGGCCCGACTATCTGCCGCTGCCGACGGGGATGTCCCGGGAAGGACTCCAGCATGCGAGCGATGACCGTGCGCGACCGTGATTCCGGTATCGCCGGGCTCACCTCGACCGATATGCCCTACCCGCACGCCGCGGAGAACGACGTCGTCGTGCGGGTGCACGCCGCCGGCTTCACGCCCGGCGAACTCGACTGGCCGACAACGTGGTCCGATCGTGCCGGCCGCGACCGGACACCCACCATTCCTGGACACGAGCTGGCCGGTGTCGTCGTCGAACTCGGCTACGGAACCACCGGTCTCACCGTCGGCCAGCGGGTATTCGGGCCGACCGACTGGGCGCGCAACGGATCGCTGGCCGAATACACCGCGGTGGAGGCCCGCAACCTCGCCCCGCTCGCGGCCGATATCGACTACATCGTGGCCGCCGCGTTGCCCATTTCCGGCCTGACCGCATGGCAGGGGTTGTTCGACCACGCCCACCTGACAACCGGCCGGACGGTCCTGATTCACGGCGCCGCAGGCGGTGTGGGCTCGATCGCGGTGCAACTCGCGCGCGAGGTGGGCGCGCACGTGATCGGCACCGGCCGAGCCGGCGACCGTGACCTCGTCCTCGGACTCGGCGCACAGGCATTCCTCGATCTGGACAGCGACGACCTCCGGGACGCCGGTGCGGTGGATGTCGTCTTCGACGTCATCGGCGGCGCGATCCTCGAACGCTCGACCGAACTGGTCCGTCCCGGTGGCACTCTCGTCACCATCGCCATGCCGCCGACCACGCAGCCCAGGGACGGGCGCGCCGTCTTCTTCGTCGTCGAACCCGACCGCGCGCGGCTGGCCGATCTCGCCCAGCGGGTGCGGTCGGGGCGGCTCGAGCCCATCGTCGGCTCCGTGCGACCGCTCGCCGACACGGCGTCCGCATTCGCTCGCCGCCACCGCACACCGGGCCGGACGATCATCCGGGTCGCAGACGAGTAGCGGGACACGACCTCGACGCCGATGTCGATGATCTGCTGCGCGCGGCGATCCGGCGCGCGGCGCAGCTGCCCGCGACGCACGGTGCCGAGCTGCGCACGATCCGCCAGATCGTGCTGAATCTGGGCGCATTCGGCGGCGGTGCCGCCCTGCGCGACCGGGAGTACAGCGCCTTGTATGCCCGGCAAGCCGCACTCCTACGGCGCGGTCAGGACCATGGACAGCTGCGCGCGGACCTCGATCCGCAGCTGTTGGCGGTGACGTATCAGGGGATGGTCGACAGCATGCTCGACTATCTGGACACCAATCCGGATGTCGACCCCCTGACCTATGCCGACCATGTCGCCGATGTCCTCCTCGCCGGAATCACGCCGCCCGGAAAACGATGAGCCGTGACGGCCGCGTCCGCGTCGGATCACGAGATGGCAGCAACTCGGCGGCGGCGTCGAAACCCTCCCCTCGGAGGCCCCCGGCAGGCGACCGCGCGTCGATAGTATTGCCGCGCTCGATACGACGCCGCCACGGTGATCGCGCCCCGTCCACCGACGCCGGCAGCACGCGGAAAACCTGTCGCCCCGGGCAATCCGGGGCCTCCGAACCCAACCGTAGGAGCAGCATGAAAGTCTCCGTCATCGGCACCGGACTGATCGGCTCCCAGGTGATCCAGCGCCTCACGGCCGCAGGACACGAGGCATCCGGGCACGCCCGCTCGACCGGCCTCGACCTGCTCACCGGGCAGGGCCTCGACGACGCGCTGAGCGGCGCCGAGGTCGTCGTGAACGTGACCAATTCACCGACCTTCGACGATGCGTCCATCGACTTCTTCCGCACCACGGTGACCAATCTGCTGACCGCCGCGGAGGCGGCCGGTGTCGGGCATCTCGTGACGTTGTCCATCGTCGGTGTCGACCGTGTGCCGGCCCTGGCCTACTACCGGGCGAAAACCCTGCAGGAGAATCTGGTCGAGGCGGGGCCGATTCCGTACTCGATCGTGCGCGCCACCCAGTTCATGGAGTTCGTCGCACCGACGATGGACGCGACCACCGACGGCGACGCCGTGCGCCTGCCCGCCACCCCGATCCAGCCGATCAGCTCCGCGGAGGTCGCCGCCGAGGTCGCGGAGGTGGCCGCCGGCGCACCACTGCGGGGCATCCGCAATATCGCGGGTCCGGATGTCTTCGCTCTCGACGAACTCGGCCGCATCACACTGGAAGCCACCGGCGACCACCGCCACGTCGTCACCGACAACACCGCGGGCCTGTTCGCCGCGGTCGACGGCGATGAGCTGACAGCGCCCCCGGACGCCCACCTGGCCCGCACCCACTACCGCGACTGGCTGCGCTCGCACTGACCGGACGCGCCTGCCGGTTTGCGCAGGGCATCGGTACCTTCGACATGGTTAATGGCGGGCCTGGGGCGGACCTGCGTGGCTTCGCCGCGGCGACCGGTCCGGGCGGCCGGGTCATCGGCGTCGACAGCGACGCCGCCGCCCTCACCGAGGCACAGTCGGAGATCCGGGCGGGGGAACCGATCGAACTCGTCCACGGCGACATCCACGGTCTCGACCTTCCCGATGCCGTCGCCGACCGCACACACCGAGCGGGTGCTGCAAGGCGAAGGCCGGACCTAGGGTCGGTGCGGCGACCGGACTGCCCTCACGTCCGGCCGGTGCGGTAGGCGTCGAGGATCGGTGCCAGTTCGTCCGGGGTGGCGCCGTGCAGGATGACTCGGTCTGCGCCGTAGCCGAATTCGTCGCGGATGCGGCGGGCGCATTGCTCTGGGCTTCCGGTGGCGGCGGCTGCGAGCCACTCGTCCGGAATCAGGCCGGCGATGTGTTCGATCTGGGTGGCGCCGGCCTTGCTGTCGATTCCACCGGCGACCGATTGCACGATCGGGTCGGCACGAAAGCGTTGCAGCACAGCGGGATCCCAGTCATTTGTGCGAACCAGGAGGTCGCCGTAGCCCTGGAGATAGGTCGCGAGGCGTGCCACTGTCTTCTTCAGGCGCAGTTCCTCGGGCAGGTGGTCGCCGACGGTGGCCAGGCAGGACCACACTCGCACCGTGGCGGGGTCTCGTCCGGCTCGTTCGGCAGCCGTTTCGACCGTGGTGACACACCGCTGCAGGGTCTGTGGCGTGAAGTAGGTGTGCAGGATGACGTCGTCGAAGACGCGGCCACCGAGTTCGAGTGTGCGCGGTCCGAAGGCGACCAGTCCGAGCGGGATGTGTTCGCGAAAATCGCTGTCCAGGAACAGAACCGGGTATTTCCCGATCGGCCCGTCGTGGCCGATCACGGCCTCACCGCGCCACAGCCGTCTCATCACGCCGGCGAAATCCTCCAGTTGCGCGGTCGTCACCGCGGGAATGCCGAAGCCGGCATAGAGCGCGCCGATGCCGCGGCCGATGCCGAGGGTGAAGCGGCCTCCCGACAGGCGATGCATGGTGGTCGCCCACGAGCCGGTGATGAGCGGGTGGCGGGTGTTGTGATTGGTGGCCGCGGTGGCGATCCGCATGCGTGTGGTGACGGCGCATGCCGCACCGGTCAGCGAGGACGCTTCCTTGATATTCCATCGTTCCGAGATGAACGCGGTGCCCAGGCCGAGCTCCTCGCCTCGGCGGGCCTCCTGGACCAGCGCCGCGGGCCCCTCACCCCCCGCTCCCGCGAGAAGATAGTAGCCGAGTTCCGAAAGCTGTTCGGGCACAGACGAATCGGCGTCGAGCCGCTCTGGTCGGCCGCTGCCGTCGGAGGGGTCGGTCATCTGCGAGTCCTTTCTCGTTGCGGACCACTGCGCGGATGGTCGATCTCCTGCGGGTGAAGAACCTCGCGGCGTCCGTGATCGCCTCCTCGATCGGGCGTGGTGTCCCGCCGAGTTCGCGTTCGGCTTCGGTCACCGGCTCTCCGATCACAGGGCCTGTTCGCCACGCCGCGTCGGAACTGCGGCACCCGGGAAGGGATGTGGCTTGCGGACTCACCGAAAATAGACACGTGTCTTGCCAAGTGTCAACAGTCTGCGGTGGGTAAGGCGCGGACGCCGGCGCGCACATCCGCCCGGCGCCGCTACGCGAATCCGGTTGGGTCCGCGATCAGCTCGGGCGGTGATCCGGTGTTCCGATGAGTAGGAGACTCACGTCACAAATGCGGGTTCAGCGGCCAAGCTGAGCTGTATGTCCAACACAGTGATCGGCAATATCGACAGAATCGCCGAGGAGATCCGCAACGGGGCCGACGAGGGTGACTCGCTCGGCCGGCTTCCCGACGACATGGCCAAAGGGCTGAAGGACGCGGGCGTCATCCGGATGCTGCAGCGCAAGAAGTACAACGGCTACGAGGCGCATCCGCGCGAGTTCGCCGAGACGGTGATGAAGACCGCGAGCCTCTACGGTTCGGCGGGCTGGGTGGCCGGCATCGTCGGCGTGCACCCGTGGCAGCTCGCCTTCGCCGATCCCAAGGTGCAGGAGGAAGTTCTCGGCGCGGACACCGACACCTGGATGGCATCACCATATATGCCCGGTGGTGTCGCGGTTCCTGCCGACGGCGGATACGTCATGAGCGGGCGCTGGCAGTTCTCCTCCGGCACCGATCACTGTGACTGGATCTTCCTCGGCGCCTTGGTCGGCGACGCGGACGGCAAACCGATCATGCCGCCGCAGCCCCTGCATGTGATCCTGCCCCGCTCGGACTACGAGATCGTGGCGGACTCCTGGAATGTGGTGGGGCTGCGGGGCACCGGCAGCAAGGACATCGTGGTGCGAGACGCGTTCATCCCCGATTACCGGGTGATGGACCAGGGCAAGGTCATCGACGGCAGTGCCGCCGTGGAATACGGCGTCACCGAGACCCTGTACAAGATGCCGTGGTCGACCATGTTCCCGCTGGGCATCACGTCGGCGACGATCGGCATCTGTGAGGGCGTGCTGGCCGCCGGCATCGACTATCAGCGAAATCGGGTGGGGGCCACCGGAACTCTGGTCAAGGACGACCCCTACGTTCTGCACGCGCTCGGCGAATCCGCATCGGAGATCGATGCCGCCCGTCAGCAGCTGCTCGCCAACGTCGACCGCATCTGGGACCTGGTCGACGCGGGCAAGGAGATCGATTTCGCGATGCGCGCCGCAGTGCGCCGGGATCAGATCCGGTCGGCATGGCGGGCGGTCCGGGCCGCCGACGACATCTTCGACCGCGCCGGAGGCAACGCGCTGCGCATGGACAATGCGCTACAACGGTTCTGGCGCGACGCTCACGCGGGGTTGCACCACGCCATCCACGTCACCAGCACGACCTATCACGCGTCGGCCATGGCCTCGCTGGGTGTGGAAGTACCGCAGGGTCCCCTGCGCGTGATGATCTGACCGAGCGAACCGAATGCGAGTTGTCTTCATGAGTGAAAGCGGTTGTCCATGAGTGAAATCAAGGGGCTCGGCTACATCCGGGTGCTCGCCACGGATGTGGATCGCTGGCGGGAGCTGGGCTTCGATGTGCTCGGCTTCGCACCGGGATTCGGGGACGAAAAGGACGCGCTGCATTTCCGGATGGACGAGCGCCCGTCGCGGATCACCGTCGAACGTTCCGATGTCGACCGGGTGAGCGCGGTCGGCTGGGAATTGCGGGACGGGCCGGCGCTGCGTCGGCTGGAAGCGACATTGCGGGACGCCGGATACGAATACACCGCCATGTCACAGGAATTGGCCGACCGCCGCAAGGTCGAAGCCGGTATCTGCATGACCGACCCCGGTGGGACGCCGCTGGAGTTCTTCCACGGTCCGGTACTCGAGCACAGTCCGGTGGTCACCAAATACGCGCAGCGATTCGTCACCGGCGCACAGGGACTCGGGCACGTGGTGATGCCGACCGCCAACTTCGAGGAGTCCTACACCTTCTACACCGAGACGCTGGGCTTCCTGTCGCGCGGGGCGTTCCGGATGCCCTCACCTCCCGGTGCCGGACCGCTGCGGATCAGGTTCCTGGGAGTGAATCAGCGCCACCACAGCCTGGCGATCATGCCCGCGCTGGAAGGCCGTGATCCCGGGTTGATTCACGTGATGGTCGAGGTCGATTCGCTCGATGCCGTCGGGCAGGCGCTCGACCAGGTGATGGCACGGGATTTCCCGGTGTCGTCGACACTCGGCCGCCACACCAACGACAAAATGGTGTCCTTCTACGTCGGGGTGCCCGGCGGCTGGGATATCGAATACGGCACCGCGGGCGAATTGGTCGACGAGTCCTATTACACCGCCGAGGAGATCACCGCCGACAGCTATTGGGGACATGAATGGCTGTGGGCCAAGCAGATGAAACAGGCGTGAAAGGACGGTGGACATGACAACGACGCATGACGAGGTACGCCGGATCGAGGCAGGGGCAGTGCCCACGCGATTCGCCCGCGGCTGGCATTGTCTCGGGCTGATCAGAGATTTCGCCGACGGACGGCCGCATTCGATCCGGGCCTTCGGCACCAAGCTGGTGGTCTTCCGCGCTGAGGACGGCCGGGTCAACGTGCTCGACGCGTTCTGCCGGCATATGGGCGGCGACCTGTCCGACGGCGAGGTCAAGGGCAACGAGATCGCCTGCCCCTTCCACGACTGGCGCTGGGGCGGCAACGGGCGCTGCAAGCAGATCCCGTACGCCCGCCGGGTGCCGCCACTGGCGCGCACCAGGGCCTGGACGACGCTCGAGCAAGACGGCATGTTGTTCGTCTGGAACGATCCGGAGGGCAATCCGCCGCCGGAGGACGTCACCATCCCGCGGATCGCGGGTGCTGGCGCCGACAACTGGACCGATTGGCACTGGTACACCACGGTGGTCGACACGAACTGCCGCGAAATCATCGACAACGTCGTGGATATGGCGCATTTCTTTTACATCCACGGCTCCCTGCCGACCTTCTTCAAGAATGTCTTCGAGGGACCGGTGGCGACCCAGTACTTCGAAAGCGGCGCTCGCGCCGACCTACCCGGACCGGTGGGCCAGCCGCAACTGCGCGGCACCTCGTCGGTGGCCTCCTACTATGGGCCGTCGTTCATGATCGACGACCTCGTCTATCACTACGAACACGGCGACTACAAAACCGTGTTGCTCAACTGCCACTATCCGATCGACGAGAATTCGTTCGTCCTGCAATACGGCATCATCGTCGAGAAGTCCGAGACGCTGCCCGAGGAGCAGGCGATGGCCACTGCCGTCGCGCTCGGCGACTGGGTCAAGCTCGGCTTCGAGCAGGACGTCGCGATCTGGAAGAGCAAGGCGCGCATCGACAATCCGCTGCTCTGCGAGGAAGACGGCCCGGTATATCAGCTGCGCCGCTGGTATCAGCAGTTCTACGTCGATGTCGCCGATGTCGCTCCCGAGATGGTCGACAGGTTCGAATTCGAACTCGACACCACGCGACCGCTGGCCGGCTGGGAGGAGCAGGTCCGCGAGAACATCGCCCGCAAAGCGGCGGAGACGACTTCGTGACGCCGATCGACGAACGCGTTCGGGAGGTGCCGATGGCGCCGGTCGAGTGCCGGCAGTGCTCGCAACTTCGCGAATCCATCCGGGCTGCCGCGGAATCCGGGGAACTGCGCGTACTCGACAGCGCGGTGAGCTGAGCGCGGAGGCAACGGGCCCCTGCCGTCATCGGACGGCAGGGGCCCGTTCTGCTGCGCGTGTCCGAAGGTGCGATGCTCTGCCATCCCCGCGGGAGGACGCATCGCTGCATCGGCGCAGCGACCGTCAGACGCGCACCGCCCGCGGCTCGATCCGGCGCGAGGCCGAGGCCGCGCGCCGGATCTCGTTCGCCGCGAGGCGCACTTCCGATACGACCGCCGTGGTTTTGATCGAGCGCGTCGGACCGCACAGGGATACCGCCATGCGACCGCGGTCCACGTCGATGTCGAGCGCGGCCGCTACCACCGTGACTCCCAGTGCGCAGCCCTGCGAGTCCACGGCGACCCCGCTGCGAGCGCGGACCTTCTCCAACTCGCGTTCCAGTTGCCGGCGAGTCCGCACGCTGTAGCGGGTGGGGGCGACGGTGAACGGCAGCTCGGGCCACTGCTCCGGATCCATCGCCGCGAGCAGCGCATGACCGGCCGCGGTGAGTTCGACGGGCTGGCGTGCGCCGACCGCCCACTGCCGCCCCGGCATCGGCCAGGCTCCGACTCGATGGAGATGCAGGATTTCCGCGCCGGACAGCAGGCTCAGATGCGCGGTCAGACCCGTGCGCCGGTGCAATCCGGTCATGACGGCCGTCGCCACGTCGTTGAGGCTGCGCTGGCGCACCACCTGCGATCCGAACTCGAACATCCTTATGCCCAGGACATATTCGAAGCCGTGGCGTTCCACCCAGCCGAGTTCCACGAGCCGCTGCAGGATTCGATGCGCGGACGAGCGAGGCAGTTGGGACCGCCGTGTGATGTCGGCCAGCGTCATGGGCCGCTGCCCGACGAATGCTTCCAGCAGCGACGCCACGCGATCGATCATCGCGTTGGGGGTCTGTTCGAGCTGCACCGTTGCCATCTGTTGCCTCCAACCGCCACACAACGGCAGAATGTGACTATATGTCAGATTCTGACAGTCTTGAGTGTAAGCGTTACCGTGGACTGCGATCAAGGAGGACAGAGGTCGTGAGCAAGTCGTCCAGGCCGACGCTGACCGAACGCCGCGCGGAGGAACTGCGTCTGGCCATCGCGAACACCGCGCGCGATATGTTCGTCGCCGACGGTGACACCTCCGCGACCGTGGAGCGCATCTGCGAGACGGTCGGTATCGCGCCGAGGACTTTCCATCGCCACTTCCCGGTGAAGGAAGACGTCATGGGGCCGCTGTTCCGGCGCAGCCAGGCGATCATCATCGACTTCCTGAAGAATGCGCCGGCCGACGCCGACGTCGCCGAAACGCTGGCGCGCGCGTTCACCACCGAGGTCTACAAGCGCCGGACGCCCGAGTCCGACCGCACATTCATGACGTTGATGATCCATACGCCGCAGTACCGTTTGCGCTGGCTGGAATGGGGCGAGCAGCTCTGCGGGCCGATCACGGAATTCCTTTCGGCGAGAGTCGAACTCGGCGACGATCCGTTTCTGCGCCGACTTCCGGCGGAACTGATCGTGCACACCAGCCGCCAGGCCTACATCCAGTGGGTCGACCAGGAGGTCGGCGGCGATTTCTCCGAGGTGGAGGCTTTGCAGCTGCGCGGCATGAAGATGCTGCTCGTCGGTCTGCGAGCGGTGATGGGGCAGCCCTCGGCGCCGGTCCCGTAGCCGCACAACAGGTGCGGCGGAACCGGCGCCGGCACTGTGGCTAGCGGGCGAGGAACGCCGAGACGGTCGCCTCCCACGCCTGCTTCTGCTCGATCATCACCCAGTGCCCGCAGTTCGGGAAGATGTGCACCTCGCCGTGCGGCAGGGTCCGCATCGCGATCAACGACATGTCGACCGGGCTCACCCGGTCGTCACGCCCCCACGTGATCAGCGTCGGAACGGAGATCCGGCGCAAGTTCGCCCAGCCCGGTGTGACATCGGCGGCACGCGCCGCCTCCGCCATCCGCGCCAGCGCCGCACGTCCGTACATCCGCCGCGAATTCTCCAGGACGCCGGGTTCGGTGGCCTGCTGCCAGCGCTGTTCGATCAGCTCCTCGGTGAGCATGTTCTGGTCGTAGACCATCGAGCGCAGCCAGGCGACCAAGCTGTCGCGGGTCGGATTCTCGACGAACTCACTGAGCCGGATGATTCCCTCGCCGGGCTGCGGACCGAAGATCGTGGTGCCGATGCCGCCGATGGTCACCAGGCGCTCGACTCGCTGCGGCGCGGCGAGAGCGAATTCCGTTGCCACGAAACCGCCCATCGAGTTCCCGATGATCCGGACGGTCTCGAGTCCGAGCCCGTCGAGGAACGCGGTGACCGCCTGCTGCGCCGACATCATCGGATGTGCCGCGCCGAAGTCGTCGCTGACCCCGAATCCGGGGAACTCGAGAACGAGCGTGCGGTACTGCTGTGCGAACGTCGGCACGTTACCGCTGAAGTTGCGCCAGCCGGTGACACCGGGTCCGGATCCGTGCAGCATCAGCAGCGGCGGGCCCTCGCCGGTGTCGCGGTAGCGCAGGACGCCGTGTTCGGTGGGCAATTCCAGCAGTTCGGGGACGGCGTGGGCGTCGACGGAGGTACTCATATGCCGAGCCTGCCATCGCCGAGGCGCGGCACCGGCGATATTTCCCGTTCAGCGGTCGGCTAATTCTGACATTTTCATCAGAAAAGCTTGACGCGGCCGTGCTCCACAGTTGATGATTTCATCAACAAAGAAGTGTGGAGGTGTCGTGACTAGCATCGACGAGGGCGTCGGAACCGGGCGGACCGTGCGGGTCGGCGATCGGGAGATCTTCTTCAGTGAGGTCGGATCCGGCCCGGCTGTGGTTCTGTTGCACGGTGGTGGCGCCGGCGCGACCGGGTTGTCGAATTACTCCCGCAACATCGACGCGCTGGCGCGAAAGTTTCGTGTGATCGTGCCGGACATGCCGGGCTACGGCCGGTCGTCCAAGCGGGTGAACCATTCCGATCCGTTCGGTGACCTCGCCGGGGCGATCGGCCGGCTGCTGGACGAACTGGGCATCGCGTCCGCGCACCTGATCGGCAATTCCTACGGTGGCGCGGCAGCCTTGCGGCTGGCGATGGATCGGCCCGAGAAGGTCGACAGGCTGATCCTGATGGGGCCCGGTGGCGTGGGCACCACGCGGGCGCTGCCCACGGCGGGGCTGCGGGAATTGTTGAGCTATTACACCGGCTCCGGACCCAGCCGGGAGAAGCTCTCGACGTTCATTCGCGAGTATCTGGTCTACGACGGCAGTGCGGTGCCGGACGAGCTCATCGAGGCCCGCTACCGGGCCAGCCTCGACCCGGAAGTGATAGCGGACCCGCCGCTGCGCCGGCCCTCGGGACCGCTGGCGTTGCGCACGCTGTGGAGAATGGACTTCACGCGTGACTCGCGCCTGCGCAAGGTCGCTCATCCGACGCTGGTCGTGTGGGGGGCCGACGACAAGGTCAATCGGCCCGCCGGTGGGCGCATGCTGGCCGACGCCATGCCCGACTGTGATCTGTACCTGGCGGCGAATGCCGGCCACTGGGTGCAGTGGGAACGTGCGGACCTGTTCAACACCCTGGCCACCGCCTTTCTCGAGGCGGACCGATGAGCGAGTTCCTCCGCCCGCGCACCGATGCTTCGGTGTTCGGTGCGGTGCACCTGGGATACGTTGTCGTGCAATCGAATCGGCTGACCGACTGGCGGCGCTTCGGTGCCGGTGCGATCGGGCTGCACGTCGACGATCTCGACAGCGATACCGTGCGTTTTCGCCTCGACGATCGCTCCTGCCGGTTCCTGATCCGGCGGGGCTCGGCCGAGGACGTCATCGCGTTGGGCTGGCAGGTCGACGATCATGAAACCTTCGACCGCATCGTCGCGCGGGTCACCGAGCGCGGGGTCCCGATCGTCGAGGCGACACCCGAGGACGCGGTACTGCGAGGAGTGGAGCGGTTGTGGCGCTTCGCCGGCCCGAAAGGCATCGCCCAGGAAATCTTCACGACACCGGTCACCACCCCGGAGCCGCTGCGAATGATCAGCTCCGGCTGGGTGACGGGTGAGGCCGGACTCGGACATGTGGCGATGATCTCGCGCGAACCGGAGGCGATGCGCGGCTACTACCAGACCGTCTTCGATTCCCGGTTGTCGGACTACATCGACGAGACCGTGTCCGGGCTGAAGATGAAGATCCGATTCCTGCGGGTCAACGAGCGACACCACTCGATCGCCATCGCCAACGTGCGCGGTGTGAAGCTCGATCCGATTCGAACCTCGGTGCAGCACATCAACATTCAATCCGCGACGCTGGACGATATGCTCGCCGCTTTCGGGCGGGTCACCGCGCTCGGATTCCGGATGCAATGGTCGGTCGGTCAGCACACCAACGACAGGGAGTTGTCGTTCTACTGCGTGACCCCCTCCGGTTTCGAGCTGGAGGTCGGCTGGAACCCGATCGTGGTCGGCCCGGAACTCGAATCCACCTGGGAGCCGAGGACCTATCAGGGCATCAGCATCTGGGGCCACACCCCGGTGGGAGAGACCGTCCTGGGCAAATTCGCCCAGTTCCGGCAGGCGCTGCAGACGATCGGAACGCCGGAGATCACCGTTCCCGAGCTCGCAGAAGGATTGTCACGATGAGTACCACCGACTACGACGTCGTGGTCGTCGGCCTGGGCCCGACCGGCCTGACCCTGGCCAATCTGCTCGGCCGTCGCGGGATCAGCGTGCTGGTGCTCGAACGCGAACCGGAATTCTACGGCTTGGCCCGAGCGGTCTACACCGACGACGAATGTATGCGGATCTTCCAAACCGCCGGTACCGCAGACGAACTCGCCGCGGACATGAACACCGACTCCGCCGTCCAATGGGTGCGCCGCGACGGACGTGTGCTGGTGCAGTTCAAACAGGTCCAGCGCCCGCTGGGCTGGCCGGTGGTCAACTTCCTGTACCAGCCCTATCTGGAGAACGGTCTCGAACGCGCCCTCGGCAGATACCCGCATGTGACGGTGCGCCGGGGCCGTGAGGTTGTCGATGTCGACCAGGGCCCCGACGGTGTCGTCGTCGAGCACGTCGGATGCGGTGGCACCGGCTACGGTCAGCGCGAATCGGAAACCGATCCGAGCACCACCGAGCGAGTGCGGGCCGAGTTCCTGGTCGGCTGCGACGGCGGGCGCAGTGTCGTGCGCACGAAGCTCGGAATCGACATGACCGGTACCAGTTTTCCGGAACGGTGGCTGGTGGTGGACCTGAAGGCGAAAGACGGAGTGGACGCCTTCCGGCACCTGCCGTACTTCGATTTCGTGTGTGACCCGGATCTGCCGATCGTGTCGTGTCCCCAGCCGGACGGGCATCACCGGTTCGAGTTCATGCTCACCGAATCACAGACGAAACAGGAGATGGAGGACCCGGAAACGGTCCGCCGGCATATCGCCCGTTTCGTGAACCCGGACGAGGTGCAGGTGCTGCGCAAGCTCGTCTACACGTTCAACGCCGTGGTCGCCGATCGCTGGCGCGTCGGGCGCATCCTGCTCGCCGGCGACGCCGCGCACATGACACCGCAGTTCGTCGGGCAGGGGATGGGCTCGGGCGTGCGCGATGCGGACAACCTGGCCTGGAAGCTCACCGCGATCC
The DNA here is from genome assembly GCF_049538315.1 of Nocardia sp. AB354. Classification (NCBI taxonomy): domain Bacteria; kingdom Bacillati; phylum Actinomycetota; class Actinomycetes; order Mycobacteriales; family Nocardiaceae; genus Nocardia; species Nocardia sp. AB354. The sequence continues at coordinate 77,104 of NZ_JBMVFU010000028.1, forward strand.
TGAAACACGGTGCCGGCCAAGACATTCTGAACAGCTACGAAACCGAACGCCGCCCGCACGCCGAGGCGATGATCGACTTCTCGGTCTTCAACAAATCGCTGGTGTCGGTCGACAACCCACTGATCGCGGCGGCCCGCGACATCGCGATGACGGCCTCGCTGCGCACTCCCGGTCTCGGTGGCTGGATCCGTGCCGCCAAGATGAAGCCGCGTCCGCGGTTCCGCCGCAACGCATACCTCGGACTGCCCCGCCGGCGATTCGGGTTGCGCGGCGTGGAAGGGGCGTTGTCCCCGCAACCGGAGGTCCGCACCTACGACGGCCGTCACCAGCGTCTCGACGATGTACTCGGCCTGGGTTTCTCGGTGCTCGGTTACGGCGTCGACCCCCGTGCCGTGCTCGATGCGGACGATGTGGCCGCGTTGCAAGCGCTGGGAACACGCTTCGTCACCGTCTATCCCTTCGGCGGGCGGCCCCAGGGTGCCCCTGGCGACGGGCGCACGACGGGTGACGACCATGCCGATGTCGAAGACCACACCGGCGCGTTGATCCGATGGTTCGCCAGGGCCGGCGTCGGTTCCGGCGGGATAGTGCTGCTCCGTCCGGACCGCTTCGTCTTCGGCACCGCGCCGGCCGGGCACGGAGGCGAATTGGTCGCCGAACTCACCGGGCAGCTCGACGTCGACGTCAGGCGATCACCTGTTTCCGCTGTCTCCCTTGCGCATTCGACGTCTGCTGCGAGCGGCAGGCTAGGCGAGGCCGGCCGCTGACGTATCGCGCGGGGACGTATCGAGCGCCGGCAGCGGACGCTGGACTATCTCGCGAGCGTCCCCGCGCGAGAGGCCCAACATGTGCAACAGATCTTCGGTCACCGAATCGGTGGCCTCGCCGTCGTCGCGGTCGGGCTGGTCGTGCAGCAGTCGCCCGAGGCAGATCGTGGCGCCCGCGACGATCGTCATGGCCAGTTCCGGATCCCGCACGTCGAATCGGCCTGCCTCGACCGCGGATTCGATATCGCGGCGAGCGCGGGGAGCCAGCCCCTTCGTCGAGCCGGCCAGCTCGAGCCCGTTGTTGATCAGAACCTTGCTCAGGGTCGGGTTGCGCCGGTGCATACGGCCCGTCAGCCGAAAGCTCTGAGCGAACACCTGCGCCGGGTCGTCGAGGTCTTCGCAGAGCAGGTCGAGCAGTGCGCCGTGCCGGTCGAGCGCCTCCTCGACCGCTGCCCGGAACAGTTCCTCCCGGCTCTGGAAATGGTTGTAGAACGAGCCCATGCCGACGTCGGCGGCTTGGGTGATCTCGACGATCGGGACGTTCACTTTCCCGTCCGCCAGCAGCGATTGCGCGGCCGTCACGAGCGCGGCGCGGGTGCGTGCCTTGCGGCGCTCGAGCCGGTTCGGCCGGGCCCCGGTCTGTGCGGTCATCGCTGCATCACCTCGTCTCGCCTCCGTGCCCGTCATAGTAGCCGCTCTTGTCAATACTGACGAAATTCTCATCAACTCTTGACTGTGGATATCTTCGTGAGTGACGATATCGTCAGTTACGGGAAGGAGCGGCCGATGAGCGGCCATCACGATGTGCACAGCGGCCTGCACAGCGAGCGCGGCGCGTTGCCGGGAGAACACCCGGGGCGCTCACGCAACCCGGTCGTCAAGGTGCTCGACCTCGCGTGGCTCGAGTTCGACAAGCCCGATCTCGACAAGGCGGAGACCTTCGCTCACGCTTTCGGCTTCACGACCGCGATGCGGACGCCCGATCAGCTGCACCTGCGGGGCACGGACCCGGGCGCGCCGTGTGTCCTGATCCGGCGTGGCGCCCGATCCCGATTCGTCGGCCCGTCCTTCCGCGCCGCCGATTCCGCAGACCTGCTGCGCCTGTCCGAGGCGTGCGGCGCTCGGGTCGTGCCGTTGGCGGAGTCACTCGGGGGAGCGGCCGTCGATCTTGCCGATCCGAGTGGGCTCCGGGTGCGGGTCGTCGCCGGCGCGCATGAACTCGTTGCTCTCGCCCCGCAGCAACCGCACCTGCTGAACACCGGGCACGACGTTGTCCGGGTCAACGCCACCCAGCGACCGGCCAGAGTCCCGGCGCGGGTGCAGCGGCTGGGACACGTCGTCGTGCAAACCACGAGATACCGGGAGACCCTCGACTGGTACCTGGACAATCTCGGACTGATCGTCAGCGACTTCCTCTATTACCCCGGCCAGCGGGAGCGCGGGCCGGTCATGAGTTTCATCCGTTGCGATCGAGCGGGCACTCCGGCCGACCATCACACGCTCGCGCTGACCCTGGGCCCGTCGAACCGGTACGTGCATTCGGCGTATCAGGTGGCGGACCTCGACGCGCTCGCCGCGGGTGGCGAGTATCTGCGCGAGCAGGGTTATCGCCGATCCTGGGGCATCGGCCGGCATATCCAGGGCAGTCAGATCTTCGACTATTGGCGTGACCCCGACGGGTTCATGGTCGAACACTTCAGCGACGGAGACATGTTCGATGCCACCGTCGAGCCGGGCTGGGCTCCGATGAGCGCGTCCGGTTTGGCCCAGTGGGGGCCGCCCGCGACGAAGGACTTCCTCGGCATCAAGCCGGGAGCCGAGTCGTTGCGTGAGGCACGCGCGATCGTCGCCGCGCTGCGCGAGGACAACGAATTCGATTTCCGCCGCCTGCGCGGCCTGTTGAAAGTAGCCAACTCATGACCATCTCCGTACTGCGCACCGTCGACGGCTGGTGGGTGCGCACACCAGCGGGCGCCGCCCGGATCGACACCGCCGCGACCACCACCCGGGAACTGCTGGCGGATCGAGGCGCCGTCCTCGCGGCATCCGGAAGCTCCGATACCGTTGCGGTGGAGACCCTTTCGCTGATATCTCCGGTGACCGCGCCGTGCCGCGTGGTCGCGCAGATGACGAACTTCGCGTCCCACGTGAAGGACTCCGGCGGTGACCCCGAGACCGTGCCGCTGACGTTCTTCCGCAAGGCATCGGGTTCGATCAGTGGCCCGTACGACGATGTGATCCGGCCCGCCCATGTGTCCCTGCTGGATTACGAGGTGGAGATCGGGCTCGTCTTCGGCCGGGAGATGCCGGTCGGCTCGGAGGTCACCGCCGAGAATCTCGCCGACTACGTCGCGGGGCTGGTCGTCGCGAATGACGTCTCCGCTCGCGACGTCCAGTTGCCGAAAACGCAGTTCTACGAGGCGAAGTCGTACCCGACCTTCACCCCGGTCGGGCCGGCGCTGGTGCTGCTGGACGCCGACGAGCTGAAGCGGTTCACCGACCTCCGGCTGCGGCTGTGGGTCAACGGCGGACTACGGCAGGACATGACGGTTGCCGACATGATCTACCGGCCGGTCGACGCGCTGCGGGAACTGACCCGCTTCCAGCGGATGGACCCCGGTGACCTCCTGCTGACCGGAACGCCGGTCGGCACCGCGATCAGTGCCCCGCCCAAGCCGGTGGAGATCATCGGCTCCCTGCTGCCGCCGAAGGTGAAGTGGAAGCTGTTCTTCTCCCGCCAGGCCCGGAATCCGAAGTATCTGCGGGACGGCGACGTGGTGGAGGCCGCGATCGGCACCGACGACGGCGTGCTCGACCTCGGCCGCCAGCGCACGGTCGTGAGGTACGCCCGATGACCGACACCGCGTCCCTGGTCGGCGCGTCCGAGGAACTGTTGTGGCCGCGCTACGAGAGCCCGGCGGACCTCGAGGTGATCGAGTCGATTCCACTCGAGGCGCGTGGCTTGCCGGAATCGACGTACGCGCTGCTCGTCCGTGCCGCGACGCGATGGCCGCAGCGACGGGCGCTCTCTGTGCTGCCCGATGCGTCTCGCTGGCGAGAACCTTTGCAGCGCAGTTACTCCGAGCTGCTCGCCGACGTCCATCGCTACGCGAATCTGCTGCACGAGCTGGGTGTGGGCCGCTCCGATGCGGTCGCGCTCATCGCCCCGAACTGTGCCGAGCTGATTCCGGCGACGTTGGCCGCACAGCTGGCGGGCATCGCCGCTCCCATCAACGGAGGGCTGTCCGGCGATCACATCGCGGAACTGTTGCGCCGTTCCGGCGCCAGGACACTGATCGCCGCGGGTCCGGAGCTGGCGCCCGATACCTGGGACACCGCGCGTGAGCTGGCCGAGCGAGGTCTGCTGGACGCGCTGCTCGTCATGCGTCCGACGGCTACCGGGCAGCCTCGGCCGGCACTGCCGGTCATCGACGGCGTCGTGGTCGGCTACCTCGAGCTGCTTGCCGCAGAACAGGTTTCGACCGAATTCGCCGGGCAGCCGCCTACGGGATCGGATCTGGCGGCGCTGTTCCATACCGGCGGAACGACCGGTGTGCCGAAGCTGGCCGCTCATCGTCATTCCGGTGAGGTCGCCAACGCGTGGATGATCGCCGCCAACTCGCTGCTCGACGACGAAGCGGTGGGGTTCGCGGCACTGCCGTTGTTTCACGTCAACGCGCTCGTCGTCACCTTGCTCGCGCCGCTGTTCCGCGGCCAGTCGGTCGTGTGGGCGGGTCCGCTGGGATACCGCGATCTCGCCCTGTACGCGGAGTTCTGGAACATCGTGGCGCACTACAGGATTGCGGCGATGAGCGCCGTGCCGACCGTCTACGCGGTGCTGGCCCGGTGCCCGGTCCAGGCGGATATCTCCAGCTTGCGTTACGCGATGGTCGGAGCCTCGCCGCTGCCGGCGGCAGTGCGCGAGGATTTTCAGAAACATACCGGCGTGACCCTCGTCGAGGGGTACGGCCTCACCGAGGCCACGTGCGCTACCGCGCGCAGCTTTCCGGACGTTCCCCGACCCGGCGCGGTCGGCCAGCGCATGCCCTACCAGCGCGTCGCGGTCGTCCGCGCGGCCGACAACGGGGCATGGGAAGACCTGCCTGCCGGGGAAATCGGCGTGCTGGTCGTCGATGGACCCACTGTCTTCGCGGGCTATGTCACCGGCCGTACCGACGCCGGCCACCGCCTCGACGGACTCGGCACGGTGATCGACGGCTGGCTGAACACCGGCGACCTGGCGCACATCGACGCCGAGGGCTTCATCCATTTGCACGGTCGCGCAAAGGATCTCATCATTCGCGGCGGTCACAATATCGATCCCGCGACCATCGAGGACGTCCTGCTGTCCCACCCCCGGGTCGGCGCGGCGGGAGCCGTCGGCCGCCCGGACGTGCACTCCGGTGAGGTGCCGGTCGCCTACGTCGCGCTCACCGGGGACGCGAACGTCACCGAGGACGAACTGGTGCGCTGGGCCGCCGAGCGTATGCACGAACGCGCGGCCGTACCGAAGACCGTGACGATCCTCGACGCGCTGCCGGTCACCGACGTCGGCAAACCGTACAAGTTGGGCCTGCGCGCCGATGCGACACGGCGCGAACTGGTCGACGCGCTGGCGAATGCGGCCGGTGTGGCCGACATCGTCGCGGCGGTCGAGGACGGCGCCGTCGTCGCGACCGTGGTGCTCGACTCCACCGCCGACCGCGCCGCGGTCGAAGCTGTTCTGGCCCGCTACGCCGTCACCTGGAGAGTGGAGAGGCGTCGATGACGATCGGACCCACCGCGGTCGGCGGCGGTCCCGCTGCCATCGCGTCCGTCGCCGCGGCGCGGGGTGTGTCGTCGTGACCTCGCCGGTGGTGCAGGTCGTGATCGTCGGCGCGGGCCCGACCGGGTTGACGGCGGCCACGCTGCTCGCCCAGTACGGGATCGAATCGCTGGTACTCGAGCGGTGGGAGGGTGTCTACCCGCAGCCGCGTGCCGTCCACCTCGACGGCGAAATCCGCCGGATCCTCGAACGACTGGGTGTCGGTGCGGAATTCGACGCCGTCTCCCGTCCGGCGCTGGGTTTGCGATTGGCGGATCCGGATCACCGCGTGCTGGCACAGTTCGATCGGGATACGACGGGCGGTCGCAACGGACATCCGGAGGCGAACCTGTTCGACCAACCGGAGTTGGAAGCGATTCTTCGTCGCAACCTGGCTCGATACCCGCAGGTGACAATGCGCGGCAATGCGGACGTCACCGCCGTAGTCCGGGAGAACGACTGCGTGCGCGTGGAATTCACCGATCGATCAGGCGGGCAGACCGAGGCCGTACGAGCGGAATATGTCTTGGGCTGCGACGGGGCGAACAGCCTGGTGCGCAATCGAATCGGCGCACATATGCGAGACCTGCGATTCCAGCAGCGATGGCTTGTGGTCGATATCGCCGCCACGACCGAGCTGCAGCACTGGGAAGGTGTCCACCAAGTCTGCGATCCCGATCGCGCGGCTACCTATATGCGCATCGGGAAGACGCGGTACCGATGGGAATTTCGGCTGCATCCGGGTGAAAACGCCGACGATTACCGGGATTCGGCTGCCCTCCGTCCGCTCCTGGGCCCGTGGCTCGGCGAGACCGAGTACGAGCAGATGGAAGTGGTGCGCGTCGCCGAATACACCTTCCGCGCGCAACTCGCGGATCGGTGGCGACAGGGGCGCGTGTTCCTGCTCGGGGATGCGGCCCATTTGACCCCGCCGTTCATCGGGCAGGGGATGGGCGCGGGTATCCGCGATGCCGCGAACCTCGGTTGGAAGCTGGCCGGAGTGCTGCGCGCCGAGTTGCCGGCCGCTGTGCTCGACACCTACGAAAGGGAAAGGAAACCCCACGCGCGCAAGATGATTCGGCTGGCGAAGCTCACCGGGCTGACCATGACCGAAGGCGGCGAACTGGGCAACCGGTTGCGTGGCCTGATCGCGCCGTACCTGCAGCACATCCCGGGATTCGCCCGGATGGTCACCAGCGGTGAATCCCCACCACTGCGCGACTCCTCACCGGCGACGGCGAGGTGGATACACGGTCTTCTCGCCGGTCGTTTGATTCCGAACGATCGAATGCCGGACGGGCAGTGCGTCGACGACGTCATCGGCGGCCGATACGCCGTCATCACCCTGGAAGATCCGACGGCATGGGACCGCGCTGTGGTCCGCCGACGCGGCGGTGTCCTCGTGTGCCCGGCACCGAACTCGGAGCTGTCTCGGTGGATGCGCCGCGGTCACGCGTCGACGCTTGTCGTGCGGCCCGACGGCACCGTGCAGGACGGTCGCGGCAGCTTGTCCGCGCTGTGTGCCTCGCTTCCGGACTTCGCGCCGAGCGTTCGGCGGTGATGCGCCGGCGTCGGCCGGCGGTGTTCAGAGCTGGGGCTGTGGTGGCAGTGGGCTGGTGGCGAGCTTGTGCGCCGATCGCTTGTTCATGCCGAACATGCGCAAGACGTGGAACGCCATGTCGTCGGTCCGCGTTTCGACGTCGGCGCCGGGTTGCGCGTCGAGCAGTTGCAGGAGACCCAGTAGGGCCCCACCCGCGGCCATCACCGCCATATCCGGGTCCATCGGGTCGAAGCGGCCCGCCTCCTGCGCGGCGATGATGTCGTGACGGGCGCGTGGGGCCAGACCTTCTTCGCGCAGCAATACCGACATCCCGGAGTTCAGGATCACCCGGACCATCTCGGGCACCTGCCGCTGCAAACGTCCGGTCATGCGGAAACTCACCGCGAACACTTCTGCCGGGTCGTCGTAGAGCGCGACGATGGCGTCGCGCATCTCGCTGTAGACCTGCAACGCCGAGCGCACCGCCGCGTCGAAGAGTTGTTCCTTCGACTCGAAATGGTTGTAGAAGGAGCCGAATCCGACGTCGGCGGCGTCGGTGATCTCCTGAATGCTCACCGCGGTTCGCCCCTCGGACAGGAACTTCCGGGCAGCACCGAGCAGGGCGTTGCGGGTGCGCTCGCGGCGCCGATCGACACGGTTGCGCGTGACGGATTCGGTGGTCATCGGGCCCTCCTGCGTCGGAATCGTCACCGAAATCATATCTGAGGAAAACATCAGACCGGTGCCGCCCGAAGCTCTAGGGCGGCGTGCCCTTCGCCGGTGCCGATCGCTACTGTGCCGTCGGCCGGGTGTCGGGCTCGAAGCCGGAATCCGGTTCCCGGACGACGTTGGTGATGATTTCCCCGAAGGCGTGCGGGTCGTCGAGGAGCCAGCCGTGCCCGCCGGGCACGGTGATCGTGCGGGGGTCGCCCAGGGCGGTCCGCAGCGACATCGACGTGGATTCCGGGATGATCGTGTCTCGCTTGCTCCACACCACGAAGACGGGCAGTCGGCGCTCGGCGAGTTCGTTGAGCTCGGAGGTGAGGTTGGCGGTCCGGGCCAGGTGCGCGACTTCCCACACCGCTGTCGGGTTACGCAGGACGTTGGGCACCGCATCACGCATGATCACCGGCAGGACCCGGGTCAGTTGGCGACCGGGCAGCAGGTCTGCCGGCAAGTGCAGGCCCCAGTCCCACAGCGGACGTTCACGGAGTGCGCGTGCCACACCGCGACCGTCGGTCCATGCCGAGCCGCCGATGGAGTTCACGAGCACGAGCCGCTCGGCGAGCTCCGGTAGATCGTGCGCGGCCTGGATCGCCACGCCGCCCCCGAAGGAGTGCCCGACCACGGTGACCGGCAGCGGCAGGTCGATCGCCTCGATGAAATCTCCGACCCACCGGGCGTAGCCGGCGAGAGACCGATCCTCGATCGGCAACCCGGCCGTGCCCCCGAAGCCGGGAAGCGCGGGGGCGAAGACATGCACTCCCATTCGAACGAGTTCCTCGAGCGGGCGGGTATAGGCGTATCTCCCCAATCCCCAGCCGTGCAGGAAGAGCACGCGGGGACCGTGTCCGCCGGCCGAATAGCGGGCGATACGGCCCTCGACGACAACCGATCGTGATCGCAGCCGCGCAGAGCGGTGATGTTGTCGTGGCGCCGACCCGGTCGGCGGCGCCGATGCGGCGGGGGCGTCGGCGATTCGATCGAGAGTCGCATCGGCAACCGCCGGGGTGAGAGCATCCTCGGTCGGACGGTCGGGTCGCAGCGGGCCTCGCCAGTGGGGCATCGGAACTCCTGACGTCGTCTCGGCGGCCTCGCCGTCGGTGCTGCGCAACCCGGTCACCCATCGTCGCGGGATGCGGCAAACCCTCGGACGAAAAAGAAGCCGCGTCGGATCCAGACTCGTCGAGAGCGCTGTTCGGGTGGAAGGGTGCAACGTCCGGCATGGTCGGGTCACTGGTCTACGGCCGGGAGGACTTTCGGCCGCCGGATGCCCCGGATTCCACCGTCGCGGCCGGTTGCCACGACCATCGAGGTCGCTGGAGACGGGTATGAGCGGCCGCTGATTGTGCTTGAATACCTCTAGAACCTGTTTCAGTCAGCGATGACGGCCCGGTGGTTGATATGCGTGCGACGCGTCCCGATATTCCGCGAGATTTCGATGTCACGGATCCGGATATGTGGGCCCGGCGGGTGCCGGTCGAAGAGCTGGCGGAACTGCGCCGTGCGGCTCCGATCTGGTGGAATGCCAAGTCGCCCGGTTCCGACGGTTTTCCGGACGACGGATTCTGGGTCGTGACCAAACACGCCGACGTCAAGGAGGTGTCGCGGCGCAGCGACGTGTTCTCCAATGCCGAGAACACCGCGCTGCCGCGATACGGCGTCGAACTCACCCCCGAGCGGATGGAGATGCAGCGGCTGGTTCTGCTCAATCAGGATGCGCCGCAACACACCAGGATGCGCAAGCTGATCGCGAAAGGGTTCACGCCGCGGGCGGTCAACGGGCTGCGCGCGGAGTTGTCCGCCCGCGCCGAGGCCATCGTCACCGCGGCCGCCGAGGCGGGCGCGGGTGACTTCGTCACGCAGGTGGCGTGCGAATTGCCGTTGCAGGCGATCGCGGAATTGATCGGCGTGCCGCAGGAGGACCGGATGAAGATCTTCCGGTGGTCCAACGAGATGATCGGCTACGACGACCCGGAGTACGCCGGCGTCGACCCGCTGGCCGCCTCCGCCGAACTCCTGGCCTACGCCTGGCAGATGGCTGAGGCGCGAAAGTCGCAGCCGGCCGACGACATCGTGACCGAACTGGTCCACGCCGACGTCGACGGGGAAGCACTGACCTCCGAGGAGTTCGGCTTCTTCGTCATCCTCCTGGCCGTCGCGGGCAACGAGACCACCCGTAACGCGATCACGCACGGCATGATCGCTTTCCTCGAAAACCCGGATCAATGGGAGCTTTTCAAGTCGCAGCGGCCCAAGACCACCGTCGACGAGATCGTCCGCTGGGCAACGCCGGTGAGTACGTTCCAGCGCACCGCGCTGGAGGACACCGAACTCGGTGGCGTACCGATCCGGAAGGGTCAGCGGGTCCTGATCGTCTACCGATCCGCGAATTTCGACGAAGAGGTTTTCGACGCTCCGTTCACCTTCGACATCACTCGTGATCCCAACCCGCACTTGGCATTCGGCGGTACGGGCGCGCACTTCTGCATCGGCGCCAACCTGGCCCGACTGGAGATAGACCTGATCTTCAACGCCGTCGCCGACCACCTTCCCGACATTCGCAAACTGGGGGACCCACGCCGATTGCGGTCGGGCTGGTTGAACGGGATCAAGGAATTCCAGGTGCGCTACCGGGGCGAGTGAAGCACCGTCTCCACCGGCAGCGGCATGCGCCTGACCGATTCGCTGAATCCGCAGACCGATCTGGCATTCGAGAGTTCGCGGCCGTTGGACGGTGGCGGTGTGGAGATCGTCTATCGAGTGTTGCCGACCCGCGCATAGCGGCCGTCGAAACCGTTGCGCCTCAAGCGTTTCCGCATCGGGCGGAGCTGTCGTCGGCACCCTCGGCCGCATGGACGGTGTGCAGGATCCAGTTGCCGCGGGCGCCGGATTTGGCGTCGTACAGCGAGGTGTCGGCCGCGTCGAGCAGCCATTCCGGGTCCTTGCCGGCGACCGGTGTGACGACGGCTCCGATGCTGGCGGAGATGTGGAGCCGGTGGCCGCCGACGATGAGAGGATGCGAGAGGGCGCCGCGCAGGCGGTCCGCGACCGCCGCGACTCTGCGGGTGTCGGCCGGGGGCGGGATGAGGGTGACGAATTCGTCGCCGCCGATTCGCGCGACCAGGCATCCGTCGTCTTGCAGGCTGTCGTGCAGGCGCCGGGCGACGGTGGCCAGCACCTGGTCGCCGACGCCGTGACCGTATCGGTCGTTGACCTCTTTGAAGTGGTCCAGGTCGGTGAAGCACAGTCCCATCAGATCGTCCTCGCCGGCCGCGGAGATCACCGATTTGAGGGTGTCGAGGAGATGGCGGCGGTTGGGCAGCTCGGTGAGCGCGTCGTGGCGCGCCTGATAGTGGAGCTGCTCCTGCAGTTGGTGGCGTTCGGTGACGTCTTCGCCGATGGCGAGCAGATAGTCAGGCCCGAAGGCGCTCCGGACATAGGTGATCGCGAATGTGGCCCATCCGGTGCTGCCGTCCGCGCGCTGCAGGCGCCGTTCGATCTTCGCCGTGCCCGCCCTGGCCGGTACGAGGTCGTCGTAGACCATCGCGCGGATCGCGGCCTGATCGTCGGGGTGGGCGAAGTCGTAGACGCTGATGCCGCGCAGCGACTCGACCGGTACCCCGATCATGTCGGCCAGATGGGGGTTGGCTTCCAGCAGAACACCATTCGTGTCGCCGATCGCGATGGCGATGGACGCGTGATCGAACACGAGCCGGAACCGGCGCTGGCCTTCCTCGACGTCGTCGGCCCTGATCGCTTCGGCGAGGAAGTGGTGTCCGTGGCCGAACGCGACGAGCAGGGCGGCCATGCGCGGGCCGGTCTCGGGGTGATCGCTGAATTCGGTGAGTCGATGCAATACCGGCGCGGATACGACCGGCACCGCGGGATCGGTGAACCGGGCACCCGCCAGCGCCGCTCCCGCTCGGGAGCCGGCGGCCGCGTCGAAGGTCTCCGCGGTGAGACTGGCGTGGAGTTCTTCCAGAAGATCGCGCAGAAACGAAATTTCTACGGTGGCGTAGGAAGGGTGAGCGGTAATCGTCGCCAGCGCGCGCTCCCATTGCTGGGCGAGTGCCGTGCTCAGATCGTCCACTCCAACTCCCCATGTCCGATGCGCTTCTGCTGCTACTTCGGTGCCCGGCGATACTTCTCCCGGCTGGTACTGCTGATCGTGACGCTGCAGACAAAGGTACTGCATGCCCGATTCGTCACGTCATCGGTGGACTGCTCACCGGTGGTGAGCCTCGGCGAATATCGACCGGCCCTTGTAGCGGGAGGTGGCGCATTGCCACACCCAGCTCGCTTGGACGCATTGATCGAGGTCGTCGGCGTAGGCGGTGACGGCGGCGGCCAGTGGTGGGCTGAGTGCGGGGCAGCGGTCGAGCAGATCCTGCCGCAGCCCGCGGAAGTCGGTGAATCGCTCGCGTACGATCTGCGCGGCGCCGAGAACAGCGTCGGCCAGCGTCGCGCCGGGCGTATTGAGCAGCAGAATCGAGATGAGGTTGAAATCCGAGCGGTCCACGATGACCTCCTTCTCGAAGGAGAAGACATCGTTCATCAGCGCTCCGACTTCGGCGGTGAGACGTTCCAGCGTGCGCAGATCCTCGGCGAGGCCCGCGGCCGCGAGCCGGTCCCAGGGCAGGGTGGTGTCGCGCGCGAACTCGCACAGCTGGATCGCGGGGTACATCCCCGAGACCTCGTTACGCAGGGCGATGTAGTCGTCGACGCTGAGCAGGTCACCGCGCGCGCCGATATTCTGATCGCGGATCGCCGAGCGCAAATGGTCGATCGTCGATGCGCGGAATCGCTCCAGCCACACCGGCTCGGCTTGATCGGTGAGGGTCGTCAAGAATTCGACGGTCGCCTCGACAATGGGCGTGGAGTTGTCCGGCCGGATCCGGCCGGACTCGAATAATCGACACAGCCGGTCGACCTCGAGTTGTGCCTGCGCTCGCTCGGCCTCGGACAGGTGGCTGAACTTCTCGCGGCCCACGGTGTCGTTGAGCGCGAACAGGATTGCGTTGTAGATACCGATCGTCGTCATCCGCGCGAGGCTGATCGTGCGCGGATGCAGGTAGGGCGTCATCGAGTTGTAGGCGGCACCACCCCTTTCCAGCCAGATCCGGTGCCTGCGGCAGAAGGCCTCGACCTCAGCGCAGGCTTCGGCGCCGAACCGGTTGGGTCTGAAACTGCCGCAATATTGCGCGATATCGCAGTCGTCGGTACTGAACAGAACGCGCAGTGACCATCGATTCTCATGAAGAAGTTCCTGGTACTGGGTGTGCATTGCGGCGATATCCGATGCGATCTGGGGCATGTACTGCACAAACGTCTCCCAATCCGTGAGCGGCATCCGCCGGCTCGAAACTGTCGCCGGCAGTTGGTGATACCGGGTACCAGTATTTCACCGGGGCAGCTGTGGGGAGTGGGTATGCGAAGCGAACGCATTTCGGAAACCGGCACGAACTGCCGGTCGTGGAGCGGTCACTCGCGCGCCGGCACCAGCTCCGGCAGCGCCCATGCGCCGGTGAGGATCTCGGGGCGGGGCCGGTACAACCGGACCACGACGTTCCAGCCCTCGGGGGTGGGGATCGCGTTGGGAACGCTGTCGGGGAAGTCGCCGAACCGGACCGTGACCGATCCGTCCGCGTTCGGCACTCCGGTGATGTTGTTGACGCTGTAGCTGTTTCGCGGATTCTTCTCGAAATAGCCGGCCGCGTTGTAGACCGAGACCGACCAGAACCCGTCGACGGGCACCTCGCGCAGGGTGAACTCGTAGTTGCCGGGCGGTAGGTCGGGAGCCACGCCGACGTAGGAGGCTTCCTCGCTGGGCAGCCCGCCCCAGCCGGCCGCCGTACCGATCAGATGACGCACCGGGTCGACCTGATCGCGGCGGCCGAACGTCGCGTCGAAACCGTTCATGCCCGCGGCCAGGGTCAGCAGCGCCGTGCGGGTGGCGTCCAGCCCGCCGGTGTCGTAGTGGGGTGGGACGAACTCGCGCGCCGAGCCGGCGGTGAGCGAGAGTCCGTCTTGCAGGGCCGCAACCGCCGCGAGGTCCTCGGCGGAATTCGGGTCGGCGAGGATCCGTACCGCCACCAGGGCGTAGTCGGTGCCGCAGTCGTCGGACCGCAGTTCATAGGACCCGGCATCGTGAAAGACCTTTTCGACGTAGTGGTCCTCGCTGACCACCATGGCCGACAGGTATCGGTCGCCGTGTTCGGGCAGCGTCACGGTCGCGCCCGCGGCGAGGTCGACGACGGCGAAGCTGTAGAGGGTGTCGCGGTTGAGGCGGATCACGGTCTGACGATCGATCGAGGCCGGTTCCCGATTGTGCAGAAAGGTGTTGATCCCGCCGGCGTCGCGCTGCAGATCGGCGAACATCCGATCCGTCTCGGCCCGCACGAAATTGTCGACATTGACATGCACCGCCATCGCTGTACTCCTCGCTGTTGCCGACAAGCCCGATACGGTCCCTATTGTGGTCCACGCGGTCCGTTCCGGGCCGCTTCGACGCGGGCGGGCGCGAGTTCGAACAGATCCGGCCAGAGAAGGTAGGCGGCGGCGGAGGGGTCGTGCAGGGCTGCGGCTCGGGGTGTTGCGGGGTCGCTCATGGGCAGGTAGAAGCCCTGTCGCCGCACCGTGGTGTCAGGGGTTCGAGTGCTCCTGGATGCGGGGGAAGGGTTGTTCGGCTTCGAGGAGGTAGGCCAGTTCGATCAGGGTGCGTTCGTCACCGTGGGCGGCCGATAGTTGCACGCCGACCGGCAGGCCTTCGGTGGTGCGGCCCATCGGCAGGGAGATCGCCGGGGTGCCGGCGATGTTGTTCAGTGGCGTGTAGCTGACGTAGCGGGTGAGCCGGTCGATCAGTTCCGGGAAGGCGACGGTCGGGGCGATGTGGCCCAGCGGCGGTGTGGTGTGTGAGAGTACCGGCGACACAACGACTTCCAGCCGGGCGAACATTCGCGCATATGCGGCCGGGATGCGCCGCAGCCGGCGCAGCGCCGCCGGCGTGCGGTGGAGATTGCGGCGGTGATGGGCGCGCAGTCCGCGGGTGAGTCCGTCGGTGGCGGCCACGTCGAACGACCGGTCCAGGATGAGCTTGCCCGTGCTCACTGCGAGATCGGCCAGTAGCGCCCAGTATTGGACGAAATCCACCGCGAACTGCTCGGTGACCGGGAGGGCGATCGGTTCGACGACGTGCCCGGCCTTCTCCAGCAGTGTGGCCGTGTGCTCGACCGCGGCGCGGGTGGGCGCGTCGACCTCGGCTCCGGTGACGCTGTGCATGAGCAGCCCGACGCGCAGCCGTCGTTGTGCCGGGCCGCGGACCTCGCCGATGGGAGCGAGTTTCGGGTTGCGCCAGACGTTTTCGGCAGCGGCGACGAAGGCCGCGGTGTCGCGCACGGTGCGGGTGAGCACGCCCTCGGAGATCATGTGGATCGGCACATGCCGCGCCTGTTCGCCGTCGATGTGGCGGCCTCGGCTCGGCTTGAGCCCGACGAGCCCGCCGCATGCGGCCGGGATGCGGATGGATCCGCCGCCGTCGTTGGCGTGGGCGATCGGGACCACGCCCGCGGCGACGAGTGCGGCCGAACCGCCCGACGAGGCGCCGATCGAGCGATCCAGATCCCACGGGTTGCGGGTCGGAGGTTCGGTCATGAATTCGGTGGTGGCATTGAAGCCGAACTCCGGCAGTCGCGATTTGCCGAGCACCGTGAGTCCGGTGCCGAGGAACTGCTCGGCGTAGGCGCCGTTCTTCGCGGCCGGCCGCGCCCGGAACGCCTCGCTGCCGTGGTTGGTCGGCAGTCCCGCCAGGTGGGTGTTGTCCTTGACGAACGTCGGCACGCCGTAGAGGGCGGAATCGGACTTCGAGTGATAGCGCGGGGCGTCGTAGATCGCGCAGGCGACGGCGTCCAGTTGCGGGTCGACCGCACGTGCTCGCTCGATGGCGGCGGCGGCGAGTTCCTGCGGGCTCACCGAACCGTTGCGGACCAGTTCGGCGAGGGCGACCGCGTCGTGCTCGGCGAGCGCATCGTCGCGAAATGCGTGAAGGGACGTCATGGCGGCTGAGTCTAGAAGAATGTACAGACTCTGCCCAGAGGAAAACTGTAAGAAGTTACAGAGATGGCCTAGGGTTGCATCGTGACCGCGCGCCGCCACCGTCCCAGTGCCCTGGCCCGACGCGAAGCCCTGCTCGCGGCCGCTGTCGAGGTCGCCGCGACCGTGGGCGTGGCCGGGGTGACTCATCGCGCGGTCACCGAAAGAGCCGGACTGCCGCTGACCACGGTCGGCTACTTCTTCGACTCGATCGACGCGCTGACCGAGGAAGCGCTGCGGGTCTATACAGACGCCGACGCCGATACCCAGGTCGCGCTCGCCGAGGCGTTGGCCGAGGCGCACAGCACACCCGACGAGATCGCCGCCGCGCTGTCGTCGGCCGCGGCCCCGCGCTCACCGGAGACGCCGGCGTTGTTCGAGGCCTACCTGCACGCCGCGCGGCACCCGGAGTTCCGCGATGCCGCCGCGCGGGCGCTCGATGCCGCACGCCGGGCGGCCGCCGCTGGTGTGCGCGCGGCCGGAGCCCCGGAACCCGATGCGGCCGCACCGGCGTTCACGGCCCTGGCGCACGGGTTGGCACTGCACGAACTGGCGGTGCCGGGCACGCTGCCGCCGGATTCGGTGCATGCGGCGTTTCGCGCGCTGTTTCTGGGATTCCTGCTCGACAACGGTCATGTGGAGCTGGCTCTGCGACTGCGGCGCCATGCCGCGGCGGACGATCAGGTATCCGAGGGCGATCCGTCGCCCGCCGAATCCGATGCGTGACAACGTCATTCGCGTCGCGTGTGTGCCTGCTGGACACGAATCCCGATGTGCGCACCCCTGCGGCGGTGCCGGGCGGACTGGTTGTAGGCGCGGTCCAGGTGCTCACCCCGGTCCGCACACCAAAGGCGCAGCTACCGGGTGGAACTCGGTCGAGTAGGTCCGCGGCGGCGTAGTGCCCGCGTCGGCATGACAGCCGCAACTCGGAATCGACGGCGATCGAGTGCGCGTCGATGAGCCCCACTTGCACGCATCCGCGTGCCCGCTGTGATCAGGATCGTTGCCGAGGCGCCGACGTGCGTGCACTATCGAAGTCGGCCGATCAAGGATGCTCGTGCGGGGGCCGATCGAGCCCGAGCTGCCAAATCCGTGAAATCCCTCGAGGACTGGGCACTCTCTCCTTCGTGAACGGCGCGTGCCGGCCCCGGCACGGCGCGGCCGGTGGTCCAGGCCGGTCTCCGGTACGCCTTGGCGGCGATAGCAGCAACGGAATTCGTCGCGGAGAGGAGCGAATGAGATGACAGACACCCTGACCGATTTTCCCACCGCACCCCTTCGGCTCGCACGCCCGGTCCCGGTGGCGCGGGCGACGCCGCGAAACCGGGTTCCGGCGACCGGGGTCGCGCGGGAGTGGCAGCAAGCCAAGACGGTGCTCGTCACCCGGGTCGCCGGGCCGAAGCAGTTGGTGACCGTGCCACGGCTGGTCGTCCCTATCGGGCTCGGCCAGTTGGCATTTCGCATCTCCTCCCGAGCTCCGGAAGCCGACGATCTGCTGCGCGACGGCCGTGTGCTCGTCCAGGCCGGCGATTGGCACGGACATCCGGCGCTGGGGTCCCACCAGCGCCAGGGACACGCACAGGTGGTGACCGCAGGTACGTTGGTGTCATTCGTTCAGGCCGAGATCGAGGCCAAGTACCGGTGGCAGATCCCCCTGGCGAAGTTCGGCCACCGACTGGCACGGGGAAGCGCCCCCTACGGCGACGTCGTCGTTCTCGTCACGGTTCACGAGCCCCCGTCCCCGATGCTGCCGCCGACGCCCTGACCACGGCCGACTTTCGGCGACCCAGCCTGTTTGTCGGCGAACATGGCCGTCTCACCGAACGTAGCGATGCCGCCGGGGTGGCGATCGGCCCGGCGGCACCGCAACGACTTCGCATGACCCGTCATGCCTGCCGGCTCATGCGCAGGCCGACGCCGGGCAGGACGCCGGCCTTACTGTTCCGTTACCCACTCCGCGATCGCTAGCAAACCTTCAGCGCCCGTGTATTGAGCGGAAATTGCCTGCTGAGCGAAGTATTCAATCGGCGTTTCCCTCCACGTCACCGTCAGGCAATGGCAGGCTACCTCGGTCGAGGGCGGTCGCGAAGACTCGGTCGAGGGTGACGATGCCGGCTTCGTGGGCACGGCTTCGAGTGCGCCGCCGACGATCCGGGCACGCTTTACAGTCGAATCCTGCTCTTGCGGACCTGACCGCGGTGGATCCGTCCACGCAGGAAGCGAACGTATCGATTGTGGTGGTTCCGGGGCGCCG
Organism: Nocardia sp. AB354; assembly: GCF_049538315.1. Classification (NCBI taxonomy): domain Bacteria; kingdom Bacillati; phylum Actinomycetota; class Actinomycetes; order Mycobacteriales; family Nocardiaceae; genus Nocardia; species Nocardia sp. AB354. Next base: position 95,280 of record NZ_JBMVFU010000028.1, read on the forward strand.
ATCCGGGAACCAGTGTGGTCTCGGCGAGGTCGATCGAGTCCGTCATCAGTGCATCGTGCAGCGGGCGCCACACGAGAGGCCAAGTGAGTCAAAACCCACGCACACCCTGGACTCGCTGCTGGACGCCGCTGCCGACCTGGCGGCCTCCCACGGCCCCGCCGCGGCGCACGCAATCCCGGCGCCGATCCGACCGACACCGCCGAGGCCGTCGACCGGATCGTCCGTGACGCACTCGGCGAAACCGGCGGTGTGACAGCACATTTCGAGCGCCGGAGCTGAGCGGTTCGGCGTCTCCTCGGACGCACGAAGAACAGGTCGAATCAGGCCGGTGGGTGCGGTTCGCGAGCGAGGTCGTCGCCGAAATGTCGGTGCTTCATGACACTATCTGCCGCTATGACTGCTTCAGCTGCTACGGCGCCTGGCATTCCGATCACGGTGTCCGATGATTTCGCGAGGCGTACCTGTCTCGCGGTGGCCGAGAATGCCGCACCAGCAGGGTTTCTCGGGAAGCTCAGGGCATCATGAGTGCCCAGACCGGTGGGTTGGGGTGGATGTACGGGCGCGATCTGCCTCTGCTCGGCCTCACCTTCGCACGCGACATGACGGCCCGGCAGTTGTTGGAGCGGATGGATGTCGATCAGGACACGGTGGCGGTGCGTGCGCAGGATGATTTCTTCGCGGAGTTCGGTGACCTCCTCTACGTGAACGGCGCGTATGTGGTGAGCGCAGGACAGTACGGCCGGTGGGCATGGGCCTGGGAACACGGCAGCTGGAAGTGTGCCGAGGATCGCGACCTCGTCCGTCGGGCGTCCGCCGGAACCGCTGCTCTCGTACTGCTTTACAACGAGAACCCCATGGTGGAGTTCCTGTACGCCGAGAACGGCGAGCTCGTCACCGGCCTCAACACGCTGCTGAGTATGAACCTCGCTCCACAAGACAGGGCCGGCAGCGACCCGCACCGCTTCGACGACCAGATGCACGCACTCGGCGCCCGGCTCGACGGCGACGAGTGCGAATACGGCCCCCTGGGATTCCGCGGCCTGTTCTACAAACTGGCCGAGAACTTCGGCGTGGGCATCCCTCAGGAAGACCTCATCCAACGCCCCGTCCTCAGCGGCCGGCTGCGGCCGCCGACCGCGTAGCCGCCGCTACTCGCAGCCGCACGTTGCCGGCACGACCGCGCATCGGTACCGATTCGGCCGTTTACCACTGGTGAGAATCGCAGCCGCAGTAGGCTACTGCCCGTCGCCGGCTCGATGATGGGAAAGTATGCGCGCTATCGCAATTCGACTCGCCGCGGCCGTGGCCGCCATCGCAGCAGTCGTCACGTCGTTGCAGGTTGGGCATGTGGCACACGGTGATCGGAGCGGAATTCGACTCGCCGCGGCGCAGTGCAGCCTGGCACCGACAGCCGGCACCGTTGTACGGACGATCGGTACCAGGATCTATCGGCTCGCCGTTCCTGCCGGCCTGACCGGCCCCTCGGTGCCGCTGCTACTCGCCGAGCATGGAAATGCCAGCAATGCGGCAGATTTCGAGCAGGTCTCGGGCTGGACTCCTTATGCGGCCGCGCATCACTTCATCGTCGCCTACCCGCAGGGCAACGCGAACAATCTGCCGCTGGATCCCGGTAACGGTCTGGTGGGCAACGATTGGGAGTTTCAGCAGGGCTCGATCGATGTCCAGTTCCTGCGCTCGGTCGTCGCCGACATCGAGGCGACGTGGTGCGTCGACACCGCACGCGTCTACAGCAGCGGGTGGTCCGACGGCGGCATCATGTCGCAGCGGATGGCGTGCGACGCCCCCGACGTCTTCGCGGACGTAACCTCTTGGGAGGGCGGGGATCCCACCCTCCCGAACCCAACCCTGCTGATTCCCAGTCCCGGATCGCCCTGCAAACCCGCTCGGCCGATCTCCGTCGGCATCGCCCAGGGGCAGATCGATCCGATCTCCGATCCGCTGGCCGGTGTGGCCAACGTCGACGCATGGGTAGATCGCGATGGCTGCCCCGTCCCGCCTGCCAAGTCCAGCGACGCATTCGGCACGACGGCAGGCTACGGACCGTGCCGGAGCGGGACCTCCGTGCAGTACCGGGTGGAAAACGGGCAATTGCATCAGTGGCCGTCCGGCGCGGCCGGCGAGGACCTGCGAGATCGACTGTGGAACTTCATGTCCGCCACCACCCTCCCGTAGGAGCCGAGCGGGCAGTGCGTCGTTCCCGGCATCCGATGCGCGTCATTCATGGGCGAAGGCGCGGTCGGTGAGGGCGCCGATCGCGGGTTCGAGGGTCTGGGCGTAGCTGACCGTCAGGTGGTTGTCGTCGCGGAACACCAAGGTATTGCCGACGATGACGGGGCAGCGGGTGGCGGTGCAGAACAACGGGGTGAGATCGGCGTACTGGCCGCCGCCTGCCGTCGTTGCTGCCTGCTCGGCCGCGACGCCGGCGTCGTTCACCCCGGCCGGGCGTCCGGGTGCGCATGCGGTGGCATCGTCGAGGTGTTCGGACAGGCACGTCGGCACCGTGGTGTGGGGATCGGGGATCGGCCCGAGAACGAGAACGGCCGAACCGATCGCGCGGAGTTGGGCAACCAGGCGGCCCAGGCTCTCGACCCAGGCTCGATCGTAGGAGACGAAACCGAAATCGCCCCCGTAGCGCCGGGACATGTCCAGGACGATCAACCGCGGGTGTTCGTTTCGCAGCCGATTCAGCACCTGGCCGCGCCATTGCTCGCATTCGGTGTACTCCCGGTCCAGGTACGGGCTGGTGATGGGCAGGTCCAGCAGCGGGCAGGTGACCTTGGCCATCGTTTCCAGCCGCCAGTGCCGCGCCTCGGCGATCGGCTCCAGCGCCGGATTCCACATCGCCGCATGGGAATCGCCCACCAAAGCCACCGTGGTGGGCGAGTCCGGATCACCCGAGGCGCACTCGGCCTGGCCGACCTCGCGCCACGACCGGACACAGCCATTGGTGAACACATCGGCCTTGTCGCCGGGTGCGCTGTCCAGCGAGGGGGTGAGATTCGATGGGACAGCACGGATTTCGGCCGAGGCGGCGACCGCGGTTTGCGCCTGTGCCATCAGCTGCCGGACCGCCTCATCGCGGGGGTCTGCGGCGGGCGCGGCCGAGTCCCGGGGCGTGGTGAGTACGAGGGACGGTGCCGCCACACCGTGCCCGACCGGGGCAGGGACGAGCACGAGCAGCGCGAGTGCCACAGTCGCGGCGAGCGCGGTGCAGGCGCCCCCGCAGGCGAGACTGCGCACGGCAGAGTTCCGCAACGGCGCCGCGAAGCGAACCGGATTCTCGATCGTCCACTGGGTGAGCATGGCAAGCCCGCCGGCCATCACGAGCGCACCGAGTGCGCCGACTCGCCCGAGCGGGTGGCCCAGCATATGCGGCGCCAGCAGCAACACCGGCCAATGCCACAGGTACCAGGCGTAGGACAAGCCGCCGATCGCCCGTATCGGACCGCGGGTCAGCAGCGAGCCGACCCCGAAACGTGCTCCGGCACAGCCGGATACGATCATCAGAGTGGTGCCCGCGACGGGCAGCAGGGCCGCGCTGCCGGGATACGGTGTCCTGCCGTTCAACTGGGTGCAGGCCACCACGACCAGAACCAGGCCGATCCATCCGGCCGGTGCGGCCACCGAGTGCGGCAACCGGGACCACACGGCAACCGAGAGCGCGATCAGGCCGCCGGCGGCCAATTCCCACGCCCTGGCGGGCAGCGAAAAGAACGCCCAGGGCGGCAGCGTGCCGGTCCAGATCAGTGAGATCGCGAACGAGAGCGCGGCGACCGCCGCCAGAATGATCAGGTAGGGGAGTGCGGTGGCCGATCCGGTGCGGCGGCGCCGCACGAGCCACGCCGCCGCGACGATGAGCAGCGGCCACACCAGATAGAACTGTTCCTCCACGCCGAGTGACCAGAAGTGCTCGAACGGCGAAGGGGGCTCGCTCGCCGCGAGGTAGTCGGTGCCGCGCAGGGCGAGCCGATTGTTCCCGACATACAACGCACTGGCGATCCCGTCGCCGAGGACCTGACGCGCCTGCAGCGGCGGCAGCAGCACCACCGCGCCGATCGCGGTGGCGACCACCACGATGCCCGCCGCGGGCAGCAGCCGGCGAGCACGTGCGCCGTAGAAACGGGCCAGCGCGACGGTGCCGCCGGCCCTCACCTCCCGGCACAGTATTCCGGTGATCAGAAATCCGGAGATCACGAAAAAGACGTCCACACCGACAAATCCACCGCTGATCCCCGGAATTCCGGCATGGAACAACACAACCGCCACGACCGCGACTGCTCGCAACCCCTCGATATCGGGCCGAAATCCCTCCCGGGGCTGCGATGCCTGGTGAACCCGGTCTGCCTGCCGATTTGCCAACCCGCTTACGGCCGTGTCCGTCATGTGCAGCATTGTGGTGGATCGACCCGGTCGTGACGTGACGACGTGCCGGTTTCGTGGCCTGAAGAAATTCGCGCTGCCCGGTGTGCCACTTATGGTCGAATTAAGCGGTTTTCGCGTCGCTGAATTGTACGAATCCGGGATCGGAATGTAACCGCTTGTGTCCGAACCGGCCCGGCCGCTATCTGGCCTCGAAGTCACCGCCGGCGCCTTCACGCCCGAGCGCGACGAGGGCCCCGGCGGCTCGGTCCGCCGGGGCCCTCGACCTCACCGTAGAAGACGGTGAGCGGTCGCGCGAGCGAAACAGGCAGCGGAGCTGTCGATTTCGTGTCTGCGAAGTTGCCGGATGCGGGTTTGCTCGTCCGGGGGGATGCGCTAGGTTGTGAAGCGCCACAACATCACACGCTGTCGGGGCGGCGCTTTCGCCGATGTTTTGGTGTGTGCCACGGGTTTCCGCGGGCCGGTTTGCCCAAGCCGGCTTGTTGTGCCCTCGACTTCCTCATTGAGCCGGGGAATCGAGGGACCGGAAGGCCCGGTGCCGGCGAGGGAGCCCTGCCACTGGTCATCTCACGCCGGCACCGTGTCCAGCCGGGAAATCGCAGGCCACGCTACCACTTCGAGTGTGTTCCTTGCTGATGCTGTGCGCACTCGCCGACGCTCAACCGCGAAGGCTGGCGGGACCGCTCGCGGGCCTGAACGGATGAAACAGGGGTCTTCCGGTGTGGGCCGCGGTGCGGCGCGCAGTC
>NZ_JBMVFU010000029.1:0-92974 GCF_049538315.1 Nocardia sp. AB354
GTCCCGGACGCCCCAGCCCCCTAACGCCCCAGCCCCCTAACGCCCCAGCCCCCTAACGCCCCAGCCGCTAGACGCGACGGCCGAACAGCAGCTTCCACGGCATCAGCGCCGATTCCAGCTGCACCTTCAGGCTCATCTTCGACGCGCCCTTGGTGCGCTCCTCGAAGCGGATCGGCACCTCGGCGATCGAAATACCCTGCTTGATCGTGCGGTAGTTCATCTCGACCTGGAACGAATAACCGTTGCTGTGGATCGAGGCCACATCGATGGCCCGCAGCGTCTCCGCCTTCCACGCCTTGAATCCGGCGGTCGCGTCCTTGACGCCGAGCCGCAGGATCGCGTTGACGTAGAAGTTCGCCCAGGCCGACAGGGCCTTGCGATACCACTTCCACTCCGCCGCGGTCGAGCCGCCCTCGACGTAGCGCGATCCCAGGACCACACCGGCATCGGAGGTCTCGAGCTTCTCCAACATGGCCGGAATCACCTCGGCCGGGTGGGAGAGGTCGGCGTCCATCTGGATGACCACGTCGGCGCCCTGGTCGAGCGCCGCGGTGATGCCGGCGATGTAGGCACGGCCGAGGCCGTCCTTCTCGGTCCGGTGCAGCACACCCACCACGGACGGCAGCTCGGCGGCCAGTTTGTCCGCGACCTCACCGGTACCGTCCGGGGAGTTGTCGTCGACCACCAGAACGTGCAGATCGGCGACCGGTAGTGCGGTCAGCCGCTCCACCGCCACCGGCAGGTTCTCCCGCTCGTTGTAGGTCGGCACCACCACGGTCACCTTCACAAGTCGCCCTCCACTCGATTCGACCTGACTGCGCGCGCCCGGATCCGGGCACGACGTGCTCTGGAGAACCGTAGCCCACCCACCTGAGAGGGCACGAGCGGCTCAGTCTCTCCCGTCGCGGGCGTCCTCGCGGGCATTGCGTTCGCGCACGATCTCGAGCGCCCGCTCGGCGGTGGCGCGGTCCGGATACGGCCCCATCCGGTCGGCGAACCAGCACCGCTTGCTCTGTTCGGCGCGGTGATGCTTGAGGCAGTAGTACCACTGATCGTCGGAATCGCCCATGCCGATCATCGTCGCACCCGGCGCCCGCCCTGTCAGGCAACCGGTGAATCCGCACGTCGGGCCGCCCGGCGGGCATCCGCCGACGAGTGTGGCCCTTGACACACCCGCGTGGTGAATGTACGTTCATTCACAACAAATGCTAGTTCACTCATTCGGCGGTAGTCCGCTCGCCGACTCGTCGGAGCAGAAGGAAGCGCAATGGATTTCTCGACCTACTCCCAGCTCACGTTCAAGCGCCTGGACGACGGCGTCCTGCTGATCACCATCGACCGGCCGGAGAAATACAACGCCGCCGACGAGCAGATGCACGCCGAGCTGGCCCGGGTCTGGACGGATGTCTCCGGCGATCCCGAAACCCGGGTCGCGGTCATCACCGGCGCCGGCAAAGCGTTCTCCGCGGGCGGTGACCTGGCGATGGTCGAGCGCATGGCCGGTAACCACGAGCGGGTGGCGAACATGCTGCAGGAAATGAGCGACCTGGTCTACAACATGATCAACTGCGAGAAGCCGGTCGTCGCCGCGATCAACGGCGTCGCGGTCGGCGCCGGGCTGGTGGTGGCGCTGCTCTCCGATATCTCGATCTGCGCCGAGGACGCCAAACTGGGCGACGGGCACGTGAAGCTCGGCGTGGCCGCGGGCGATCACGCGGCGATCCTGTGGCCGCTGCTGTCCGGTATGGCCAAGGCCAAGTACTACCTGCTGACCGGCGAGATGGTCGTCGGCGCCGAGGCCGAGCGCATCGGCATGGTCACCAGCGCGGTGCCGCGCGAACAGGTGCTCGACGACGCGCTCGCGGTCGCCGGCAAGCTCGCCGGCGGTTCCCAGCTGGCCATCCGGTGGACGAAGAAGGCGCTCAACAACTGGCTCAAGCAGGCCGGTCCCATCTTCGACCAGTCCGCCGCCTACGAAATGCTCTGCTTCATGGGCCCGGATGTCACCGAGGGCTATACCGCCCTGCGCGAGAAGCGCGCCCCCAACTTCCCCTCCGCCCGCGCGGTCACCGGTAACTGAGGAGCCGAACACGATGAGCGACAACACCATTGCGGTAGTCACCGGAGCCGGTTCGGGTATCGGCCGGGCGATCACCCTGGCCCTGGCCGCCCGCGGCGACCGGGTCGTGGCCGCCGATCTGGATCTCGACGCCGCCAAGCGCACCGCCGAACAGCAGTCCGACCGCATCTTCGCCATGCAGGTCGACATCGCCGACGCCGAGCAGGTGCAGGCCCTGCGCGATCGGGTGCACGCCGAGGTCGGGGTGCCGAACATCCTGGTCAATGCCGCCGGCTGGGACCGCACCGACAAATTCCTCAACGCCACACCGGAATTCGCGCAGAAGGTGGTCGCGATCAACTACCTGGGGCCGGTGCACATGTGCAGCGCGTTCCTGCCGGGCATGGTGGAGGCCGGCGGCGGTCGGGTGGTCAACCTGGCCAGCGACGCCGGGCGCGTCGGCAGCTCCGGGGAAACCATCTACGCCGGCGCCAAGGGCGGAGTGATCGCCCTGACCAAATCGCTGGCGCGCGAGATGGCCCGCTACTCGATCACCGTCAACTGCGTCTGCCCCGGACCGACCGACACCCCGCTGTTCCAGGCCCAGGACGAGAAGCTGAAAGAGGCGCTGATCAAGGCGATTCCGTTCCGCCGCCTCGCCCGGCCGGAGGAGGTCGCCGCCCCGGCTCTGTTCTTCGCCTCCCCCGACGCGTCGTTCATCACCGGTCAGGTGCTCAGCGTCAGCGGCGGACTCACCATGGCCGGCTGAGCGCCGCGCCGACTTCGGAGGACCAGATGTACGACGCCCATGCCTACCGGCAGTACTTCGAACACGATTTCACCTACCTCAACGGTTTCCGGCGCAACGTCCACCGCTACGCCCACCACCCGGCGATCGAGGATCCGGCGACCGGGACGACCGTCACCTACGCCGAACTGGGCGACCGCGTCGACCGGCTGGCCACCGGCCTCGCCGACGCCGGTGTCGAGCCGGGTGACGTCGTGGCATATCAGCTGTTCAACGGGGTCGAGTTCGCCGAGCTCTATCTGGCGACGCAGGCCGCCGGAGCAGTCGGCTCGCCGATGAACTTCCGGCTCGCCGCCGGTGAGACGTCCTACATCCTCGCTTCGAACCGTCCCCGGGTCTTCGTCTACGACACCGACCTCACGCCGATGGTGCGAGAGGCGTTGGAGCGCAGCGAGTTCCGGCCCGGTCTGCTGGTGGCGGTGGGACCGGGTGAGCCGCTACCGGGCGCGGTCCGCTTCGACGACCTGGTCGCGGCGACGGCGCGGGCGCTCCAGCCGGATCGCACGGTGTGGGACGAGACCACCCGCCTGTACACCTCCGGCACCACCGGGATGCCGAAGGGCGTGCCGCTCAACAGCCTGGTGGAGATCTTCAGCGCACACGACGTCATCATGCATTTCCCGATGTCGCCCGAAGACAAGACGCTGAACATGACCCCGTGGTTCCATCGCGGCGGATTGTATTGCGCCGGACCGAATCCCACGTTCTACTTGGGTTCCTCCCTGGTACCGATGCGCGCCTTCGACGCCGACACCACCCTGGATCACGTGCAGCGCTACGGCCTGACCTTCCTCATCGGCGCGCCGACCAATCTGGCCATGCTCGCCCATGCACAGGAGGCCCGGCGCCGCGACCTGTCGAGCCTGCGCGGCATCGTGACGATGGGCGCTCCGCTGGAACGCGAGGCGGCGCTGCGCTATCAGAAGGTGTTGAATCCCAACATCTTCAACGGCTACGGCAGTACCGAGGGATTCTGGAACACCTTCCTGCGCCCGTCCGATCTGCCGGCCATGGCCGGAACCGCCGGGCGCGCGTGCATCGACGACGACGTGGCGGTGGTCCGGGTACTCGACGACCGGCTGGCCGAGCCGGAGGAGACCGTCGCCAAGGACGGCACGGAAGTGGGCGAGGTCATCGTCCGCTCACCGAAGGGCGCCAATGCCTACGTCGACTCCCCCGATCAGGAGGCCCGCAAGTTCCATCGCGGCTGGTTGTATATCGGTGACCTCGCCACCTGGGACGAGCAGGAATTCGTCACCATCGTCGGACGTAAGGACGACATGCTGCTGTCCGGCGGCGAGAACGTCCACCCCGTCCAGGTCGAGGAGGCGCTCAACGAACATCCCGGCGTAGACGATTGCCTGGTGGTGGGCATACCCGACGAGCGCTGGGGGCAGGTGGTGGTGGCCTATGTGGTCGCCGCCGAGCCCGGAGTGGGCGTGGCGGAGCTGGACCGGCACTGCCGCACCCATCCCATGCTCTCGGCGTTCAAACGCCCGCGCGCCTACCGCTTCGTGGATTCGCTGCCGGTGTCGGCCACCGGCAAGAAATTGCATTACAAACTCACCGAACAGGCCCGCGACGATGCCGCGGCCGGCCTGTTCACCTATCCGGACAAGGAAAACGCATGAGCGCGAAACGTCCCCCCGCCTTCGACGCACTCGACCCGCTGGCCATCGATTCGCTGCTGTCCGAGGACGAACGGGCCGTGCGCGACAGTGTGCGCGGCTTCTGCGCCGAGCACATCACCCCGCATATCGCCGACTGGTTCGAAGCCGGCGATCTGCCCGGCGCGCGCGATCTGGCCCGCGAGTTCGGCAGGCTCGGTGTACTCGGCATGCATCTCGAGGGTTACGGATGCAGCGGCGCCTCGGCCGTGCACTACGGTCTGGCCTGCCTGGAACTCGAGGCCTGCGATTCCGGTATCCGCTCGCTGGTCTCGGTGCAGGGCTCGCTGGCCATGTTCTCCATCTGGAACAACGGTTCGGAGGAACAGAAGCAGCGGTGGCTGCCGGGTATGGCCACGGGCGAGATCATCGGCTGCTTCGGCCTCACCGAACCGGATGTGGGCAGCGATCCGGCGGCCATGCAGACCCGCGCCAAGCGCGACGGCGACGACTGGATCCTCAACGGGCGCAAGATGTGGATCACCAACGGCTCGATCGCCGATGTCGCGGTGGTGTGGGCCAACACCGACGAGGGCATCCGCGGTTTCATCGTCCCCACCGACACCCAGGGTTTCAGCGCACACACCATCAAACACAAACTGTCGCTGCGCGCCTCGATCACCAGCGAACTGGTCCTCGACGATGTGCGCCTGCCCGCCGAGGCGATGATGCCCGAGGGCCGCGGCGTGAAGGCGCCGCTGTCGAGTCTGTCCGAGGCGCGCTACGGCATCATCTGGGGTTCGATGGGCGCGGCCCGCTCGGCCTGGCAGGCGGCTCGCGATTATTCGATGCAGCGCAATCAGTTCGGACGCCCGATCGCCGGATTTCAGCTGACCCAGGCCAAACTCACCGATATGGCCGTCGAACTGCACAAGGGCCAACTGCTTTCGCTGCATCTGGGCCGGCTCAAGGATTCGGTGGGACTGCGGCCCGAACAGGTGAGCTTCGGCAAACTCAACAACACCCGCGAGGCGATCGAGATCTGCCGCACCGCGCGAACCATTTTGGGCGGCAACGGTATTTCGCTCGAATATCCGATCATCCGGCACATGGTGAATCTCGAATCCGTCCTCACCTACGAGGGGACGCCGGAGATGCATCAACTCGTGCTCGGCCAGGCCTTCACCGGCCAGAACGCCTTCCGCTGACAAGAGGTCCCATGAACGCACGACTGGAGTACGACTCCGAACACCGCCAATTCCGTTCCGTGGTCCGCGATTTCGTCCAGCAGACGGTCGCGCCCGCCCACGAGGACTGGGAACACGCCGGCCGGCTGGACCGATCGCTGTTCACCGAGGCGGGCAAGCTGGGACTGCTCGGCTTCCCGGTCCCGGAGCGTTTCGGTGGGCCGGGAGTCGAGGATTTCCGCTACCACGCCATCGTGATCGAGGAGATCACGCGGGCGGGTGCGGCCGCGGCGGGTATCGCGTTCTCCCTGCAGAACGATGTGGTGCTTCCCTATCTGACCGATCTCACCGACGAGGAGCAGAAGGCCCGCTGGCTGCCCGGCGTCGTCACCGGTGAGACCGTCCTGGGGATCGCCATGACCGAACCGGGTACGGGCAGCGATCTCACCGGCATTCGTACCACCGCCGTACGCGACGGCGAGTATTACGTGGTCGACGGCAGCAAGACGTTCATCTCGAACGGGCAGAACGGCGACCTGTTCGTGGTCGCGGTCCGCACCGGCGAGGACAAGCACAAGGGGCTGACGCTGCTGGTCGTCGAGGCCGACACACCGGGATTCGGCCGCGGCCGCAACTTGGAGAAGATCGGCCTGCACGCCCAGGACACCAGCGAACTCACCTTCACCGAGATGCGGGTGCCGGTGGCGAACCGGCTCGGCGCCGACGGCGAGGGCTTCTATCAGCTGGTGCGGAATTTGCCGCAGGAGCGGCTGTCGCTCTCGGTCGGCGCGGTCGCGGCGGCCGAGGGAGTGCTCGCGCACACCCTGGACTACGTGCGCGAACGCAAGGCCTTCGGCGCCTCGATCGCGAGCTTCCAGAACACGCAATTCGTGCTGGCGGAATTGGCGACCGAACTCGATATCGCGCGGACCTTCCTCGACGACTGCCTCGCCGAACACATTTCCGGCGGCCTCACCGCGGCCCGCGCCGCCCGGCTGAAATGGTGGACCACCGAATTACAGATGCGAGTGGCCGACCGCTGCCTGCAGTTGCACGGCGGCTACGGCTATATGCGCGAATACGCGGTCTCGCGGGCCTTCGTCGACGCGCGTATTCAGAGCATCTACGGCGGCACCACCGAGATCATGAAGACGATCATCGCGAAGGAGCTGGGCATCTGATTTTCGGTGGACCACTCTAGAGTTGAGTGAACCGTCGTTCATTCGACTGCGCAGATACGGAAGGGTATGCCCGATGGCGAAGCGATCCGCACCGATGGAACTCGAGGAGGCGGTGCGCGCGGTGCGAACCAGCTCGCGCCGGCGCCAACTCCTCAACGCGGCCGTCGCCGTCATGCAGACCACGGGCTTTCATCAGATGTCGATGCAAGCGCTCGCGGATCAGGCCGATGTGAGCGTCGGACTCATCTACAAGTATTTCGGCGGTAAGGAAGACCTGCTGCTCGCGGCGATCGTCGATATTCTCGACGCCTTCCGGGACGAATTGGCTCCGGCCATGGACGCGGTCGGCGACGATCCGGTGGAGCGGCTCGTCGCCGGTTTCCGGCACTACGTGGAAATCGTCGACGAGAATCTCGACGCCGTGGTCCTGACCTATCGGGAGAGCCGGACCCTCGATCCGGAGGGCCGCGAACGGATCAAGGAACTCGAGGTCGAAACCTCCGCCCCGCTGCGGGCCGCCGTCGAGGCGGGTATCGCGGCGGGTCTGATGAACGACCTCGATCCGGATCTCGTCGTCTTCAACCTGATGATGCTCGCCCACGCCTGGGCCCTCAAACATTGGCATTTCGCGCCGCGCTACACCGTCGAGCAGTACATCCGGGCACAGGTGCGTTTCGTGCTGCCCACCGTGCTCGCCCCCGGAGTCGCCGAGCGCTATCGACATCTCATGGAGTGAAATATCTTGTCGGTCACGCTGTCTCGTACGGGCGCCGTCGGCGTCCTCACCCTGGACCGCCCGCCGGTCAATGCCTTCGACGAGGGGCAGGCCGGTGAATTCGCCACCGCGGTAGCCGAATTCGGCGCCGATCCGGCGGTGCGTGCGGTCGTGGTGCGCAGTGCGGCGAAGGTGTTCTGCGCGGGTGCCGATATCGCCATGATGGATTCGTGGCGGGAACTGCCCGACCGGGGCGTGCGGCTGGAGAAGTTCTGCCTGCTGCTGCAGGATGCGTTCGCGGCCCTGGCTGCACTGGAAAAACCCACGATCGCCGAGATCGGCGGTGCGGCCACCGGCGGCGGATTCGAACTCGCCCTCGCCTGCGATTTCCGGGTCGCGCGGGCGACCGCGAAGATCGGGTTGCCCGAGGTCGGAATCGGTTTGCTGCCGGGAGCCGGTGGCACTCAGCGGCTTACCCGCCTGGTCGGACCGGCCACCGCGTACCGGCTGATTCTCGGCGCGGAGCTGATCGACGCGACGACGGCCGAACGGCTCGGCCTCGTGCACTGGGCCGTCGACGATGCGGCAGCCACGGCGATGACGCTCGCCGAACGCCTGGCCGATCTTCCCGCGGATGCCTACACCGCCGCCAAACGGTGTATCGATGCGGCGGGCACCGCAGACGGGTACGGCTTGGAGCGCACCGAAATCGGGGCACTCATCCACACCCAGGAAACCGGGCGCCGCTTGGATCGATTCGTTTCCCGCTAGGACGAATTTCTCGTGCGGCGTCGATTCGGCGGAGCTGCGGCTGTTGTCCGAATCCGGCTCCGCTCGGGCGCGCGATGCCTAGAGTGCGCTCATGAGCAGAGTGGGCGCCCTGGTTCGAGTCGCGCTGGCCTATGTCGTAGCCGTCGTCGCGGGGCTCGCCTGGCTGCTGTGGGGGCCGGATACCGGACAGCTGTGGTTGAACGGCCTGATCGCCGACTTGATCGCCACGGTTGTGGTCTTCGTATTCAGCCGGATCTACCGGAATTCCAGCTTCTACGACCCGTACTGGAGCGTGATCCCGCCCCTGCTGGCCTTCTACTGGTGGATTCGCAGCGACGAGCCGTCGAATACGACACGCTGGTGGCTGATGATGGCCGTCATGCTGGTGTGGGCGGTGCGGCTCACCGCCAACTGGGTGACGACCTTTCCCGGTATGCACCATGAGGATTGGCGCTATCCGATGGTGCGCGAACGAGCGGGCAGGTTCGCCTTCGTCGCGGATCTGTTCGGAATCCACGTCTTTCCGACGCTGCAGGTGTTCGCCGGGCTGATTCCGGTGTACGTGGTGGCGACGCGCGCCGGCGAACCGTTCGGCGCGCTCGACATCGTCGCCGTCGTGATCGGTGCGGGTGCGGTTGCCTTGGAAACCGTCGCCGACCTGCAGATGCATCGCTTCGCCGCCACCACATCGCCCGGCCAGGTCATGGACCGCGGGGTGTGGGCGTGGTCGCGGCATCCGAACTATTTCGGCGAGTGCGGCGTCTGGCTCTCGTTCGGCCTGTTCGGGCTCGCGGCCGCCCCGGGCAGCTGGTGGGTTCTCGCGGGGGTGGTGACCATGGTGGCGATGTTCGTGGGCGTCAGCATTCCGATGATGGAACAGCGCAGCCTGCAGCGGCGGCCGGCGTATCGGGATGTGGTGCACAGGGTTTCGGTATTCGTTCCCCTGCCGCCGCGGAAACGAGCGGCATGACCGGCCCTCGGGTCGTCATCGTCGGACTGGGCGATACCGGTGTCCTCACCGGAACCCGGCTCGGCCGGGACGCCGACGTCGTGGGCATCACGACGAAGCCCGGCTTCGTCAGCGGCCAGGAACTCGGCCTGCGACTGGCCCGCCCGCAGGAGTGGATGCGCGACTATCGCATCGGCTACGACCGCTTTCGCGGTCTCGACCCGATGCGCATCGTGCACGGCAGCGCCACCGCACTCGACACCACGAACCGGACCGTCCGGGTGCGCCGTGTCGACGGATCGTCGGGCGATGAGCCGTACGACCTCCTGGTGATCGCCACCGGGGTGACCAACGGCTTCTGGCGGCACCCCGCGCTGCAAGACCATGCCGACGTCGACGCCGACCTCGCCTCACACCATCGGCGCATCGCCGACGCGGGCACGGTGGTGGTCGTCGGCGGGGGCGCGGCCGCGGCGAGCTGCGCAGCGCAGATCGCCGAACGCTGGCCGGCGAAAGAGGTACACCTCTACTTCCCCGGTCAGCGCGCGCTCCCCGAACACCACCATCGCGTGTGGACACGGGTCGAATCCCGGCTCGGCGCACTCGGAGTCGTGATCCACCCCGGCCATCGCGCGATACCGCCGCCCGCTTCGGATCTCGGCTCCGGCCCCGTCGTATGGTCCACCGGCCAGCCGCCCACGACCGCCGATGTGGTCATCTGGGCGATCGGGCGGATCCGGCCGAACACCGCATGGCTTCCCCCGGACATGCTCGACGAGCGCGGCTTCGTCCGGGTACTGCCGACCCTGCGCGTCGTGGGTTTCGACGATGTCTTCGCGGTGGGCGACGTGGCGGCCACCGACCGGTTGCGCTCCTCGGCGCGTAACCAGGGCCACAAGGTGCTGGCACACAACCTCCGTGCGCACTCGAACGGCACATCCCTTCGGGTGTACCGGCCGCCGCGGCGGCGGTGGGGATCGGTGCTCGGTGTCCAGCGTGACGGGCTGACGGTCTATGCGCCGAACGGGCTCGGCTTCCGGTTCCCGCTCCGGACCACCGACGCGCTCCAGCGATTCGTCGTCCGCCGCAGCATCTACGGGGGCGTCCGCGAGGTCGGGAAGAACTCCGGCCCCGCCGAGCACCGGTAGCGACCCGAGCGCGTGCCATGCTGCCGACGGGCACGCAGCGGGCAATACTGCACGGGTGAGCGGTTCCGAGAACGACACCGACGACGTTCCGGCGTGGGCACGCCGCACGGCCGGCGAATCACGCTGGGCGGCAACGGCCGCGATGGTGGGCATCATCGTCCTGCAAGTGCTGCTACCCGATCACTTTCAGCTGCGCCCGGTCTGGCTGCTGCCGATGCTGGAAACGGTGCTGCTGATCGTGCTGGTGGCGAGTAGCCCGGTGCGCTTGGACCGTGAGGAGATCTGGCTGCGTTGGTGCAGCCTGGGGTTGTCGGCGCTGCTCGGCATCGCCACCGCCTGGTCGGTGTTCCGGCTGGTGGCCGGCCTGATCAACGGCACGCTCAGCAACGATCCGCCGGTCCTGCTCGGTTCCGGCGCGGCGATCTGGCTGACCAACGTCACCGTATTCGCGCTCTGGTTCTGGGAACTCGATCGCGGCGGCCCGGCCGCACGGGCGCACGCCCGCGAACAGCTACCCGATTTCCTGTTCGTCCAGATGCAGAATCCCGAGCTCTCCCCTGCCGACTGGGAGCCGGAATTCCTCGACTACCTCTACCTGTCGTTCACCAATGCCACCGCGTTCAGCCCCACCGATGTGATGCCGATGACGCGCTGGGCCAAGACGCTGATGATGGCCGAATCCGCGTTGTCGCTGATCACCGCGGCACTGGTCATCGCGCGGGCGGTCAACGTCTTGAAGTGAGGACGGCGCGGAGTTTTCCGAGCCGCCGGAGCGGCTCGCCTACCGGTCCACCAGTTCGGCCACCGCGAGCCGGGCGGCATTGGCGCCGCACATGCCGTGGGCGCCCGGTCCGGGCGGGGTCGCTGCCGAGCAGATGTACATGCCGCGAACGCCGAGGCTATAGGGGGACAACGTGGTTCGCGGTCCGAACATCAGCTGGCGAATGTCCTTGGCGCCGGTCATGATGTCGCCGCCGACATAGTTCGGGTTGCACACGGCCATCTCGGTGGTCGAGCGAACCGCCTGTCCCACAATGCGTTCCCGGAAGCCGGGGGCGAACCGCTCGATCTGCGCGATGATCGCCTCGGTCGCATCGCCCGAATAGCCGTTGGGCACATGGGCGTAACTCCACACCGGGTGAATGTCACCGGCCGAACGTTGTGGATCGGCCAGATACTGCTGCCCGACCAGTACGAAAGGACGCTCGGGCATCCGGCCCGCGTGGATCTCGCGTTCACCGGCAGCCACCTCCGCGTACGTCCCGCCGAGGTGCACGGTCCCCGCCCGGTGCGCGTGCGGAGCGGTCCACGGCACCCCACCGGCGACCGCGAAGTCGACCTTGTAGGCCCCGGGCCCGCGCCGGAAACGGGCGAACGCGTGCCGAACTCGTCGCGGTAACCGATCGCCGAGAATACGAGCGACGGCATCGGGCGCCAGATCGAACATGGTGATGTCGGCCGGCGGCAACTGTGCCGCCGACTCGACCCGCACCCCGGTCTCGATCTTTCCGCCCAGCTCCGCCAGCAGCGCCGCCAGCGCATCCGCAATCGCCTGTGATCCGCCTTCGGCCACCGCCCAGCCGTGCCGATGACCGGCGGTGAGGATGCCGAGGCCGACGGCCGATGTGAGCGGATGGTGCAGCGGCCGGAAGGCATGGACCGCAACGCCTCCGAACAGTGCCCGCGCCTGCTCGGTGCGGAACACCCGGGCGAAGGCCGAACCGGGCAGCAGCGTCGGCATCCCGAAGCGAGCCAACGTCAGCGGGTGATGCGGTACGCGCAGCAGCGGGCGCATGATGTCCTCGCTCAGCGCGTCGTAGCGGCGCACCGGGCGGTCGAATGCCAGGCGCCAGCGCGAGCCGTCGCGACCGAGCCCGGCCGCGGTCTGCTCGACCGAGCGGTACAGCACCCCGGCGCTGCCGTCGTCGAGCGGATGCACACAGTCGATCTCGGGCAACCGCCAGGTCAGTCCGTAGCGGTCGAGCCCCAGGCCGGCGAGGAACGGTGACCCGACGGCCATCGGGTGGATGGCCGAGCAGTGATCGTGCAGCAGACCGGGAACGATGGCCTCGCTGCTGCGCGTACCGCCGCCGATCTGCTCGGCCGCCTCGAGCACGGTGACCTCGACACCTTCGGAGGCGAGGGCGACGGCGGCGGCGAGCCCGTTGGGCCCGCCGCCGACCACCAGTGCGGTTGTCACGCCACCACTCCGAAATCGTCCTGGCTGGGCTCGGTCTGCACCGGGCGAACCCAGATGGGCCGCAACGGAATCGGACCGTTGGGCAGCCACGGCTGCTCGGCGACGGCATCGGCGACATTCCAGGTGCCGCGTTCGATCACGCCCAGCGCGGCGTCGATCAGCTTGTAGTGCTGCACGCCGCTGCCGAACGCCTCCGACTCCACCCAGGCGATCACACATTCGCCGGGTTCGAAGCGAGCCTCGTCCTGCACCGCGCGGATCATCTCCTCGTCGTGGAAGTGGCCGTCACCGAAATTGAACCCCACGATCGAGTTGCAGAGGAACTCCCCCTCCCGGACCGTGCGCGAATCGATATCGGGCAGCCGTGCGATCAGCAGCGAGAACAGGCCCCGCCCCTGGCTGTGCAGGGTGCGCCAGGCAATCGTCTTCTGCAAGGTGATCTCCGCCCACTGCGGTTCGTAACCGAATTCGATGAACTGATCGATCTGATTGCGGGCCGAGCGGGTCACCCGGTTCAACTTCTCCTCGGCGCCCGGGGTGAACGTCCACACCGCCGAGGCCCAGTTGCCCGCGTACTGCCGCATCGACGGCAGGAACGAGACCTTGTCGGGCCGCAGATTGCCGAGCACCGGGAAGAACAGCAGCGCGGCGACCACCGGAACGACCAGCCACACCGGCGACATGTCCCACACGGCGTATCCGTTCCAGGCGGGGAAGCCCAGGAACAGGAAGACGGTGGCGTAGGCGAACAGCACGTTCCATTCCAACGGCACCGCCAGCGGGAAGGTGGACACGATGAAGAGGTGGAAGATCACCATGATCAGCACCGCGACCAGGGTCACCCACTTGTTCGTGGAGAACAACAGCACCAGCGGAACCAGCATCTCCACGCAGGTGCCGTTGACGTGGGCCATGAAATGCGCGATGCCGGAGGGACGCATATCGCGCGGGAAATCCTTGTAGTGCGCGCGTTTCACCGATTTGAACGGCACCGACGGGCTGTTGGACACCATCGGCGGCACCACGTTGGAGAAATGCTTGCCGAGTTTGGAGAAGCCGGCGCACACCCAGACGACCACGATCAGCAGTTTCAACGCGACGATCATGTTCACGAACGGGAACACTGTGAACGCGATCAGCGCCGGCAGATATTGCTCGCCGCGGGCGCCGAGGAAGACGACCTTGTCGCGCAGGCCGTTGAGGATCAGCAGCACGATCGGCGCCGTCAGCGCGGCGGGCGCGATGAGCCCGGAGGTGTTGTCCGGAGGTACCGCCGCGAGCGAATCACTGTGCGCGCCGGGCAGAATCAGCGCGATCACCAAACTCGCGAGCAGGGCCAGATACAGGGTGACGTCGAACCAGGTGCGGCGATCACCGCCGGTGCCGGGCATCCACGCCCACGGGCGTTGCCGGATCGTGCCGGGCCGGGCCCAGAAGAGGATGCCGCCGGTCATCGGTTTGACCTTGCCGGCCAACGGCCCCCAGGAACCGGCGAGGCCGAGAACCTCCAGCAGCACCGTCCAGACGACGGCCTTCTGATAGACGATCGGCTGATTCCACCATTCGGCGACATGCCAGAACGCCGGCAGGCCGGAAGTCAGTGTGGCCACGGTGATTCCGCCGATCGCGTAGAGCACGATCAACTTGAGGATGTAGACGCAATGCACCATTTTCGGTGAGCCGAAGCCGTTCTCGGCCCAATCGGCGCCGAGGATGCGCATGCGCTCCATCAGCGGTTGCTGCAGGAATGTGTCCGGATCGACGGCCGGCAGATCCGGCTTGGTGAATCCCATCGGAATATCTCCTTCTCGTGGAGGCGGATCAGGCGGTCGGCACGCGGCGCAGCGACGGTTTGTCGAGTTTGCCGACGGCGTTCTTGGGCAGGTCGTCGAGGAAAGTGATCGCCACGGGCAGTTTGTATTTCGACAAATTGCGCCGGGTATGGGCGAGCACCTGTTCGGCGGTGAGAGTGGCGCCGGAATTCAGGGCGAGGAACAGCACCGGCTCCTCGCCGTAGAGCTTGCTGGCCCGGCCGACCACCGCGGCCTCGGCGACCTCGGGCAGCTGGTAGACGACGCTCTCGATCTCCTTGGGATAGATGTTCTCGCCGCCCCGGATGATCATGTCCTTGGCGCGGTCCACCAGGACGAGATAGCCGTCCTCGTCGATCCGGCCGATATCGCCGGTGCGCAGCCAGCCGTCGACAACTGTGCGAGCGGTGTCCTCAGGTCGATTCAGATAGCCACGCATGACATTCGGGCCCTGGATCAGGACCTCGCCCGCGGCGCCGCCGGCGACCGGTGTGCCGTCCGGGTCGGCGATGCGGATGGACTGGCCGGGCAGCGGGAGACCGACCGTGCCCGGCTTGCGGCGGCCACGCAGCGGGTTGACCACGCTCGCACAGGTGCCCTCGGACAATCCGTAACCCTCGATGATCGATATGCCGTAACGGCTTTCGAACTTCCGCAGCAGTTCGGCACTGGCAGGCGCCGCGCCACACACCGCGAAACGCACCGCCGAGGTATCGGGGGTGACCTCCGGCGGCAGGTCGGCCAGCATCGTGTAGATGGTCGGCACCGCGGAGAAGTAGGTGGCGCCGCTGCGTTCGAGCCGGGCGAAGAACGTGCCGGGGGCGAACCGGCCCGCGATCGTGGTGCGCCCACCGGCGAGCAGCGGGGCGAGGGTGCTCACCACGATCCCGTTGACGTGGAACAGCGGCAGGATCAGGAGGCTGTGGTCGGCGGCCGTGAGTTCGAAGGCGCCGATCACCATGGCGCACATGGCGTTCAGATTCGCGTGGTCGAGCATCACGCCCTTGGGCCGCCCGGTGGTCCCGCTGGTGTAGACCAGCAGGGCCAGCGCGTCGTCGCGGACTTCGGCGGTGGTATCGGCGGGCGGGGTCGCGGTGAGCTCGGCCGGGGTGAGCACGGTGATCCCGATATCCATCGGCCGATCGGTGACCAGGACCTTGGCGCCGGCGTCGGCGCCCTGAAAGCCGACCTCGGCCGGAACGAGCGACGGATTGATCGGCGTCACCGCGGCGCCCAGACGCCATGCGGCGAACAGGGATACCACCAGCGTCACGGTGTTCGGCAGCATCACCGCGACCACGTCACCGGGCGAAACTCCCTGTTCGGCAAACGCGGTGGCGGCCCGCCGCACCGCGTCGGCGAATTCGGCGTTGGTCAACTCGACCTGATCGTCGGCCACACAGGGTGCGCCGGGATCGTGGCGGCTTCGAAGGTCGGGCAACTCGGAAAGGTGCATGGACGGGTCCTGAATCCTCGGTGTCGAACGGATACGTCAACGCTAGGAATCAGTGAGCTGTACCACACCGTCGTCCGTGGACGAATTACTGCCGAAGTCTTGTCTCTGCGAGACAAAGATCACGCGCCGAGACCTCGGAGCGCGTTCGATGGTCAGCGAGTGAGGACCGTCTTGCCGTACCAGTGGCACACCAGCAGTGCGAGTTCCACGTCGAGCCGGGCGTCGGCGATGGGCCGGCCACGTCGCGACACGGCCCGGCCCACCCGGTATTTCACCGAGTTGTAGTGCAGATCCAGTTCCTGCGCGGCCGCCTTGTAACTGGACCCGGTCCGGAGAAATACCCGCAGGGTGTCGCGCAGCCGCGCATCGCTCGCGGTGTCGGTGGCCAGTGGACCGAGAACGTCGGCCACCCAGTCCCGGACCGCGGCCGGATTCCCCCCGAGTAAGGCGGCCGCCATCAATCCGGGATCGGTGGACGCCACGATCTTGTCCTCGGGCCCGCGCCGTGCCGCCACGGCGCGGGCCTGCTGGGCCTGGCGGTGGGACCGGCGGAACCCGTCGACTCCCACCCCCGCCGCCCCGATCGCGATGTGCGGAGTATCGGGCCGGCCGAGGGCGAACCGGCGGATCTGCTCGGCCGGATCGCCGGGATCCGAGGTGAACGGCAACCAGACCCACCCGCTGGTGCGGTCGGCCGCGGCGAACAGCGGAGCGGCGGCGGCATCGACGGCACCGGCCAGTTCACGGACGAACCGCTGCAACCGGGCCAGGTCGTCGCTGTCGGAGTCGGCGTCCGGGTACCAGAGCACCATCGCCACGTGATGCCGGCGCAACGGATACCGGATCGCGGCGGTGGCGTCGTCCACGTCGACGGCCGTGTCCTGGGCCAGCATCTCGCGGACTCGCATGGCGCGCACGCTGTTCCGGTTCTCCAGCCACCGTTCGCGTTCCTCCTCGTAGACCGCGACGACCTGCTGTGAGATCCAGTCGATGTAGGCGAACAGTACGTCGGTGATCTCCTCGATCACCGCGATCCGGGTGGTCGGCTCCATATCTATGGCGTGCAACTCCGCGAAGACCAGCTCGGTCAACCGCCGCTGCCCCAGCCGATACGCCCGGACCAGCGCGTTCACCGGAACCCCGTGCTGCGCGAGCCGCCGGGCGTATTCCAGCGCGGCGGTCGGCGCGGTGATCCGCTCCACCGCGATGCCGTGCCGCAGCGCATGCAGAATCGTGTCGACATTCCCCTCGACACTCGCCCCCAGCAACTCCACCGTCCGCGCATCCCCCCGCAACTCCGGTATGAGCTGTTCGAGCGCTTCCTTGATGAGCGAGCTGACCCCGGTCACCTGCTCGTTCATCCGCGCGGCGATCCGGGCCACATATTCGCCGGAACCGACCTCACCGTCGTGCGCCTTCGTCACACCACGGACGGTAGGCCCCGAACGTCCACCTCGACCGGCGTTCCGCCCGAAATTCGTCCTCCCGGAACAAAGGCGGATGTGGAATCTGTCTCGGCGCGATCAGCGACCGGTACGAGACGAGAAGATCCGGTGCCCCGCCGGGCTGTCGCTACCGGATACGACGCGTACCCGGACGTATGCTGTGAACCCACAGTCGGTCACCCCCTGCGCTCCTGACCTGCCATTACAGGCTCACGGTCGGGTCGGGAGGGGTTTGCTACCGGCCGCGTATGCGTCGCTCCACACAACCTGGAGGAACATCGCATGAAGAAACTCGTATCGGAACGAGCTCCGTGGATGGCCCGCCGTACGACCCGCATCGGGTCGATCGCTGCCGCAGCGATCACGGCGTCCTTCGTCGCGCTGACACTCGCGTTCTCCGCACCACCCGGCCAGCCGCAGACATCGGCTCCCTCCCCGACCTTTCCCCCTCCCCTCCCGACCTTCCCCCCTCCCCTCCCGACCTTCCCTCCTCCCCTCCCGACCTTTCCTCCTCCTCTCCCGACCTTCCCCCCTCCTGGCGGAAGCGGCTCGGCCGGGTGTGCCACGTGGAGCGGCTCGGCTGGTTCGAGCGGTTCGGGTAGCTGTTGAGAGCAGCGGCGGGCGAAGGGTTCCGCGGGGCGCCCCGTTCATCCGGGACCAGTCATGGCCGTCGAAGACAAAAAATCCCCCCGACCACAGGTCGAGGGGATTTGAAAGTGGCCAAGGCCGGGATCGAACCGGCGACCTTCCGCTTTTCAGGCGGACGCTCGTACCAACTGAGCTACCTGGCCGGGGCACCCGAACCGAATGCCGTACAACAAAGCGACCCTGACGGGACTCGAACCCGCGACCTCCGCCGTGACAGGGCGGCGCGCTAACCAACTGCGCCACAGGGCCTTGCATGCTCTCAACGGTGTTGCCACCGTACCCCCTACGGGATTCGAACCCGCGCTACCGCCTTGAAAGGGCGGCGTCCTAGGCCGCTAGACGAAGGGGGCCCGCCGGATCTCTCCGGTCCGTACCTCAACGGCTTCCGTTGGGAGCTCGCATAGCTTATGACAGGCTTTGCGCTATTCCCAAATCGGCTGGTCAGAGGCCCAGATTCAGATCTTCCAGGCGTGCCGAGGCCTTCCAGCCGTGCCGGCGGAACTCCTCGAGCCAATCCTGAGTCGCCATCGCCTCGATGATCACCTCCAGCGCCTCGGTGAACCGGGTGCGCAGATCGACCCCGCCGCCGAGCAGATCGATGATGTAGCGCTGTCCGGCCAGCGCGGCCGCCAGGGTGCGGGTGAACCGGTCCGGGTCGGTGTCCAGGCGCAGCTGCTTGCGGTCGACGGCACGCACCGCGAGCAGTCGCGCCGACCGGCTGACGATCCGGCTGCCGCCCGACCGCGCGTCCTGATAGAACTCGGGTTCGATCACGAGCCGGAACTCCGCCTGGGCGATGATGTCGTTCTCCAGGCGCAGCGCGACCTCGTCGATCATCCCGTGCATGATGTCCAGCGGCTCGAGATCCGTTCTGGCCAGCCACCTTTCGGTGGTCGCCCGATATCGTTCGACGGCAGCGTCCAGCACCGCCCGGGCCAGATCCTCCTTGGAATCGAAATGGAAGTACATCGCGCCCTTGGTCGCGCGCGATCCCTCCAATATGCGATTCAGCGATGCCGCGGCGTAGCCGCTCTTCCCGAATTCAACGGCGGCGGACCTGATGATCGCCGCCCGTGTCCGGCGGGCCCGCTCTTGCTGCCGTGCCATGCTCGAAACGCCTCCGAAGCTGCTTGCCGCCGGAGGAACCGATAGGGGACGGTCCTCGACGAGAAGTTATTAGATTTTCAAATACTTAATTCCGGGCTACCGCCCGGCTTTCAAACTTTTGGTACGAAAATTCGCAGGGATACCTGAAACACACCAGCTGGTATAGTTTCGACGTCCGGGTGCGCCGCAGGGGGTGCGCACCCGGGCGTTTTGTTCGTCTCGGATCCGCCTCCTGCGACGTCGTCTCCTCCGACCTCGCGACCGGCCCGGCCGATCGCGACATGTGCCGGCACAACAACCTTCGGCCGAATCCCAACCGCCGGAAGATCTCCCGGTTTCGCCGGAATTCACCAAGCGATCACCGTACCCCGAATCCCGAGACGACGCGCCACGTACCGAGGAGTCACTTCACCGGAAACCGGGACCGCTCGTGGCAAATGCCGGTTAGCGCCCGCGTATGCGAATTCCGGCGCGCCCCAGCAATGTTCACCACCACGGCTGGCACCGTCGATACCCGGGACTCATCCCGGCCGCTGCGGTCGGCCACCGGGCGGATCCACCGACACGATCACCTCCCGTACCAAATATGTTGTCACGCACTACGTTTGGACAATGTTTCCACACTTCCGCGCTGAAACAAATTGCTGAGCAAGGAGATTGCCCGAGAATCGGCCGGGTATACGGGAACGCCCCGGCGCTGCCGGGCCGGCCGATCCGGGCACAGGTCCACCGGGCCGGGTCGGGCGGACGTCGCCCGGCGTTCAGGAGGCGCCCCGGGTCCCGCCGGCGGCGATCCCGCTCCCGGCAGCCGCCACTTCGCCCCGGAGGGCCGCGCCACCAGGGCAGATGCCCACCGCCACACCGTCACACGGATACCGGTTACCACTTCCGCGCGCGAAACATTAGACTTGCGGACCGCGCCCCTATAGCTCAGTTGGTAGAGCTACGGACTTTTAATCCGCAGGTCCCAGGTTCGAGCCCTGGTGGGGGCACACCGATGGGCCGGAGCGAGAGTTCCGGCCCATCGTCGTCTCGGGCTCTGTTTCGTGCCGCGACCAGCGGCGCGGGCACCCGGGACCCAGAAATCCGATGCTCGGCTAACGTTCACGACTCCCAGGCGATACACCGTTGGCGCACAGGTCTCCCACCTACACTCGCACCGGTTGGGGCATGTGCCGAACACCCGTATGAGTTCCGTCACCGATGCTGTGAACTCATACAGGTGCGCTTCGCATCACACCTACGGTGCCGTAAGGTATGGGCGGCGGCGGCACGGCCAGCAGGGGGGCGACCAGCAATATCGCAGGACAACACCGAAGGGCGTATGTATGGCAAGGGATCTGACTCAACTCGAGCTGCTGACGGAGTTGGAGCCGGTTGCCGAAGAAAACGTCAACCGGCACCTTTCGATGGCCAAGGAATGGCACCCGCACGACTACGTGCCGTGGGACGAGGGGCGCAACTTCGCCGCGCTGGGCGGCGTCGACTGGGATCCGGAGCAGTCGAAGCTCAGTGAAGTGGCGAAGGCCGCGATGATCACCAACCTCCTCACCGAGGACAATCTGCCCTCCTACCACCGCGAAATCGCCGAGAACTTCTCCCAGGACGGCGCCTGGGGAACCTGGGTCGGTCGCTGGACCGCCGAGGAGAACCGCCACGGCATCGTGATGCGCGACTACCTCGTGGTCACCCGCGGCGTGGACCCGGTGGCGCTGGAACAGGCCCGCATGGTCCACATGACCAACGGCTTCGCCTCCCCCGCAGAGGCCGACGCCGGCTTCCTGCACTCGGTCGCCTATGTGACCTTCCAGGAGCTGGCCACCCGCGTCAGCCACCGCAACACCGGCAAGGTGTGCGACGACGCGATCGCCGACCGCATGCTGCAGCGCGTCGCCGCCGACGAGAACCTGCACATGATCTTCTACCGCAACATGTGCGGTGCGGCGCTGGATCTGGCGCCCGACCAGGCCCTCGACGCGATCACCCTGATCCTCGAGAACTTCCAGATGCCCGGCGCCGGAATGCCGAACTTCCGCCGCAACGGTGTGCTGATGGCCAAGCACGGCATCTACGACCTGCGCCAGCACCTCGAAGAGGTCGTCCAGCCGGTGCTGAAGAAGTGGCGCATCTTCGAGCGCGACGACTTCACCGCGCGCGGCGAGGCGACCCGCGAGCGGCTCGGCCTGTTCCTCGACCAGCTGGGCAAGGACGTCCTGAAGTTCGAGGAGCAGCGCGACCGCATGCTGGCCCGCGAAGCCGCCAAGCGCGAACGCGACCTCACCGCGGCGAGCTGAGCTCACCGCACGACTACGACCGGGACCGGTGCCGCACGGCACCGGTCCCGTCGCACGCACAGGGCACCCCTGTGATCTCTCGCACTGTCATTCGGATGGGACACTGGAACTCGTGACCGCGGCACTCGACACCAGAACCGGATTGCGAATCGGCCCCTACCCCGTCGATCCGCCGGTGGTGCTCGCCCCGATGGCCGGGATCACCAATGTCGCGTTCCGCAAGCTGTGCCGCGAATTCGGCAGCCGCACCTCGATCTACGTCTGCGAGATGATCACCGCCCGCGCGGTGGTCGAGCGGCACGAGAAGACGCTGCACATGATGGCCTTCGACGAGGACGAACATCCCCGCTCGATGCAGCTCTACGGCGTGGACCCGAAGACGCTCGGCGAGGCGGTGCGCATCATCGTCGGCGAGGGGTGGGCCGACCACATCGATATGAACCTCGGCTGTCCCGTGAAGAAGGTCACCCGGCTCGGCGGGGGTGCGGCGCTGCCCTACAAGCGGCGGCTGTTCGCCGAGATCGTGCGGGAGATGGTCGCGGCGGCCGAACCCGCCGGTGTCCCGGTGACATTCAAATTCCGCATCGGCATCGACGACGACCATCAGACCTATCTCGACACCGGACGCATCGCCGAGGCCGAGGGCGCCGCCGCGGTGTCGCTGCACGCCCGAACCGCCGCGCAGCTGTATTCCGGCACGGCCGACTGGTCGGCCATCGCGCGGCTCAAGGAAGCCGTCACCACGATCCCGGTACTCGGCAACGGCGATATCTTCAGCGCCGCAGACGCACTCGCGATGATCGCCGAAACCGGTTGTGACGGTGTGGTCGTCGGACGCGGCTGCTTGGGCAGACCGTGGCTGTTCGCCGAGCTGAGCGCCGCACTGCGCGGGGAGCCGATTCCGGAGGGACCGCGACTGGGCCGGGTCGGCGAGATCCTGCACCGGCACGCGACGCTGCTCGTCGACCACGACGGCGAGGACAAGGCCATGCGCGATATCCGCAAACATATGGCCTGGTATTTCATGGGCTTCCCGCTCGGTTCGCAGCTGCGCCGCAGCTTCGCGACCGTGGGCAGCCTGACCCAGCTGCGCGAGCTGATCGACCAGCTGCCGCCGGATGTGCCGTTCCCCGCGGATGCGCACGGACCGCGCGGGCGACAGGGCTCACCCGCGGCGAAGGTGGTGCTGCCGGAGGGCTGGCTCGACGATCCCGAAGATCCCACCGTGCCCGCGGCCGCCGATGTGATGCACAGCGGAGGCTGACGCGCAGATACTCTCCGACCTGCGCCGACAGTGATGGCTGGTTTAGAAGTGGCCAACTGTGGCGTAATCGTTATCATGGCTGGGGCCGATTCGGCCGGATGTGACTGCGCGTGCCGCCACCGGAGTGATGGAATCGACAGCTCCGGTCGCGACGAAGAGTGAAGTGAGGTTCGTTGGTGGGTGACGACGATCGGCGCGGGCGTTCGTCCCGGCCCGGAGGTCGCGCCCCGTGGGAGCGATACCCTGCGCCGGATTCCGACGACGCGCCTCGCAATCGGCGTGCGGACGAACCGCAGACCTCCAAGCCGATCACCGTCCACGACCTCGTTCAGCGGGTCGACAGTGAACGTATCGAGCGCCGCCGCAAGGACGAGGCCGCGGACAAGCGCCGCAAAGCGGGCGAGAGCGGCTCCGGCCGCGGTCGTAACCCGCAACCGGAGGACGCCGGCCGTCAGGCCGGAAACCGCGGGCGCACAACGGATAACACCGCCCGGCCCGCCACCGGTGCGAACCGGACAGCCGGTCGCGGCAATCCGCGAGCCGCCCAGCCTCCGAACCCGCCCGGCCGGGGCGGCAGCGAACGCCGGGTCGATCCCCGCGACCTCGCCCCCGGCGCCGCGCCACGTCCCGCAGCACCCGGACCCGCAGCACCCGGGCCCACGGCCCGCGGGCAGGCGCCGACCGGCGCATCGGGCGCCATCCCGAACGCACGCGGGCGGACACCGGCCGATGGCAACGCCCCGGGCGGCAAACCCGGCCCCGACCCGCGCACCCGACGGCCGCGCCCCGAGCAGTCGGCCACGCCTGCGGCACCGGGTCGGCGAGGTCCCGATCCGAAGGCCGCGCCGCCGCAGCCCGGACCGGCCGCCGCGCAGCGTGAACCCGCGGCGGGCCCACGCCCGTCGGCCGCGGCCGCTCCGGTCGTGCCGGGTACCGCCGCCGACCCGCGTCGCGTCGGCGGCGCATCCGACCTGCGCGCGGCATCCAAACCGGGATCGCGACCGGAAGCCGCCGCAACGCGAAGTGGCGCACCGGTTTCCGCCGATGTCCAGGCCACCACGGTCCACCGCGCCCCAGCCGCCGACAGTCCGGTCGATCGGCCGGTCGCCGGTAAGGCGCCCGTCGCCGAGCAGGTGACCGACCAGCTGCCCATGCCCGACGACGAATCCGGCACGGAGGCACAGGCTTCCGCCGCACCGGAGGCGGTGGGCAAGCCGCCGTTGTCGCGACTGGCGGCGAGCAGGCAGCGCCGGCGGCGGCGCGCTCGGCTCGCGGCCCGGGTGACCACCTCGATGTGTGCGGTACTGGCCCTCGTCATGACCGGTGTCGGCTGGAACTATCTGCGCGCCACCGACAACGGTTTCACCCAGGTGTCGGCGTTGGACGAGAATTCCACCGACATCGTCGATCCCGGCGGCCAGACCGGTGACGAGAACTTCCTCATCGTCGGCACCGACACCCGCGCCGGCGTGGACAGCCAGCTCGGCGCCGGCACCACCGAGGATGCCGAGGGTTCACGGTCGGACACGGTGATGCTGGTACACATTCCGGCAGACCGCTCCCGCGTGGTCGCCGTCTCGTTCCCGCGCGACCTCGACGTCAGTCGCCCCGAATGCGAGGGCTGGGACAACGACAAGGCCAAATACACCGACGCGAAATTCCCCTCCGCGATCGGCGACAAGCTCAACGCCACCTATGCCCTGGGTGGTCCGAAATGCCTGACCAAGGTGATCCAGAAGCTGTCCGGTCTGAAGATCAGCCACTTCGTCGGCATCGACTTCAGCGGTTTCCAGTCGATGGTCGACACCATCGGCGGTGTCGAGGTGTGCACCAACCGGCCTCTGGTCGACGAGGAGCTCGGCACGGTGCTGCCGAATCCGGGTCGCCAGATCCTCAACGGCCCGACCGCGCTCGACTACGTCCGCGCTCGCCACGTGCAGGGCGAGGAACGCAGCGACTACGACCGCATCCACCGCCAGCAGCTGTTCCTGTCCTCGCTGCTGCGCAGTGCCCTGTCGTCGAAGGTGCTCTTCGACATCGGCAAACTCAACGGCTTCATCGGCGCGTTCAGCAGCCATGCCTTCATGGACAACGTCAACACCAAGGATCTGCTGATGCTGGGCCGCTCACTGCAGAAGGTGAGCGCGGGCGCGATCACGTTCCTGACGGTGCCGACCGCGGGCACC
Organism: Nocardia sp. AB354; assembly: GCF_049538315.1. NCBI lineage: Bacteria > Bacillati > Actinomycetota > Actinomycetes > Mycobacteriales > Nocardiaceae > Nocardia > Nocardia sp. AB354. Next base: position 24,837 of record NZ_JBMVFU010000029.1, read on the forward strand.
ACCTCCTACGGCAACGAGATCCCCCGCGAATCGGATATCAAGGCGATCTTCCAGGCGATCATCGACGACCAGCCGCTGCCGGGTGAGAAGAAGGCGCCGGAGCCGTCCAAACCCGCTCAGGCCCCGGCCCCGCCGCAGCTGACCGCCGTGGATCCGAGCACGGTGTCGGTGCAGGTCTCCAACGGTTCCGGAGTGACCGGCGTGGCGAATACGGCGGCGACGAAATTCGCGGCCGACGGCTTCCAGATCTACAACGTCGGCAACTATTCCGGCGGCACGATCGACACCACCACCGTCCGCTATTCGGCCGGTCACGAGGCCGAGGCAGCGACGGTCGCCTCGGCGTTGCCCGGCGCGAAGCTGGCCGTGGCCTCGGGTCTGGGCAGCATCGTGGAGGTGGCGCTCGGCGCGGACTTCGCCGGCACCGTCGGCACACCGACCGCGTTCGGATCGCCGGTTCCCGCCCCGGCCGGAGCCACCGATGCCGCCGCGACGCCGGTCACACTCCCCTCCGACCTCGAACACGTCAACGCGGGTGACGACCTCTGCAAGTGAGCCGCGCTCACCTGCGGCGACATCGCCGATCGCACCGGCACCGACGATTCACCCACCGTTCGTGACTTGGTCAGAGCCGGGAACTAGTCTTTGGTTTCATGCGTGTCATCTACAACGAACAAATGGCCGAACTCGCCGATCTTCTGGGCGAGATGGCCGGACTGGCCGGCTCGGCCATGGAGCGGGCGACCCAGTCGCTGCTGCAGGCCGACATCGTGTTGGCCGAACAGGTGATCACCGAGTACGACCGGATCGCCGAGATGATCGCGCAGGCCGAGGAGAAGGCGTTCGCACTGCTGGCGCTGCAGGCGCCGGTGGCCGGTGACCTGCGGCAGGTGGTGAGCGCCATCCAGATCGTCTCCGATGTGAATCGGATGGGTGTGCTGGCGCTGCACGTGGCCAAGGTGGCCCGGCGCCGGCACCCGAACCACGCGCTCCCGGAATCGGTGAACGGCTACTTCGCCGAGATGGGCCGCATCGCGGTGAATATGGGCGCCGCCGCCAAGGAGGTCCTGGAGACGCGCGATCCGGAGCGGGCCGCGCAGCTCAACGAGGACGACGAGGCGATGGACGATCTGCATCGCCACCTGTTCTCCCTGCTGATGGACCGGGAATGGAAGTACGGCGTGGCCGCCGCCGTCGATGTCACGCTGCTGGGCCGCTACTACGAGCGCTTCGCCGACCACGCGGTCGAGATCGGCCGCCGGGTCGTCTTCCTAGTGACAGGTGTGCTGCCGCCCGACCCGGACTCCGAAACCGAGAAGATCTGAACCGGTTCCGCGGAGGTTGCTGCCCGTCCGGAGCGCGGACGGGCAGCGAGTTTTCATGTCCGACTGATGGCATCGGCTTTCGCCGGCTCCTCCTCCGAGGTTCGGCCCAGCAGTAGCGACGCGCCGCGCTCGGGCTTCCACGGCAACAGCACCGCGACGAGCACCGCGCAGACCAGCAGGGCCCCGACCGCCGCCCAGGATGCGGCCGTCGAGCCGGCCAGGGCGGCCACCTTCATGGCATGCACCAGATCGGCTTTCGCACCGGCGAAGAACGGGCTGATCGGCGCCTCGACGATTTCCAGCACGCTGATGGGGGTGTCGCGGGCCAGGCTCTTCTGCGTCGGATTCATGATCGCGTCCGGGATCGCGTCGATGCGGGCGCCGACTCGACCGGTGTAGACCGAGGTCATGATCGAGCCGAGGACGGCGACGCCGAGGGTGCCGCCCACCTCGCGGGTGGTGTCGTTGACCGCAGATCCGGCGCCCGCCTCCTCGATCGGCACCGCGCCCATGATGGATTCGGTGGCCGGTCCCTGCACGACGCCGAAGCCGACACCCATCAGGACCATCGAGACCAGAACCGTTCCCAGATAGGGCGTTTCGACGGTCACCCGGCCCGCGAAGAACATGCCGGCGGCCAGCAGGAGCAGGCCGCACACGACGGTGGCAGTGGTGCCGATGCGCTGCGCGGCCAGCGTCGCCACGGGCGCGCCGAAGCCCACCGCGGCCGCGAAAGGCAATGAGTGGATGCCGAATTCGAGCGCGCTCAATTCCTTCACCCCCTGGAAGTACTGGGTGATCAGGAACAGGAATCCGAAGGCGCAGAAGTAGGAGACGGTGATCGCCAAGGCCGGGATCGAGAAGCGCCGAATCCGGAACAGCCGCATGTTCAGCACCGGTGATTCCACCCGCAACTCCCAGATCACATACAGCGCAAGCAGAATCAGCGAGAGCGCGTAGCCGCCGACGCTGCGCCCGGACAGCCACCCGTGCTTCGGCGCCTCGATGATCGTCCACACCAGCGTCGTGACCGCCACCAGCGAGAGGCCGATACCGAGCACGTCGAGCCGCCCGCTGTGATCGGCCCGCGATTCCGGGACGACGACGAGCACTGCCGCGATCGTGATCGCGGCGATCGGCACATTGATCCAGAACACGGCGTGCCAGCTGAAGTATTCGAGCAGCCAGCCGCCGGTCACCGGCCCGATCGCCACCGCGATACCGGCCATGGCGGTCCACAGCGCGATGGCCGCGGCCCGGGCGCGTGTCTCCGGGAACAGGTTGATGATCAGGGCCAGCGTCGCCGGGAACACCGCGGCGGCGAAGACGCCCATGCCGGCCCGCGCGGCGATCACCTGGCCGAGGCCCGAGGACATCGCACCGGCGGCCGACATGACGGCCACACCCGCCAGGCCGATGATCATCAGCCTGCGGCGGCCGTAGCGGTCACCGAGATGGCCGAGCGGCAACAGCAGCCCGGCGAAGGCCAAGGTGAACGCGTCCACGATCCACTGCAGCCCGCTCATCCGGGCCTGCAACTGCACCGCCATCGACGGCAGGGCCACATTGACCAGCGTGTTGTCCAGTACGACCAGCAGTTCGGCCAGACAGATCGCGACCAACGCGAAAATCCGCATGCGTGTCGCGATCGGAATCCCCTGCTGGGCTACAGGTCTCGCCGTTGACACCGACATCCCGCCTCCTGACTATAACGATCGGTTTAGTTCAGAAGGAAGGTAACTGTTACTAAGAGTGCCAGACAACCGACTACGGTATGAGATGAGCGAGCACACAACTCGGCCGACGATGTGATACGCGACACACGCACCTGTACGCATGAGAAAACCCCGTCCACCAGGGACGGGGTTTCGAAACGCGGAGAAACTCAGCCCGCGATCAGAACGTTCGGAGAACTCTATCCGAAGCGGCCGGAGATGTAGTCCTCGGTCGCCTTCTGGGTGGGGTTGGAGAAGATCCGCTCGGTCTCGTCGATTTCGATGAGCTTGCCGGGCTTGCCCTGGGCTTCCAGGTTGAAGAACGCCGTCTGATCACTCACGCGCGCGGCCTGCTGCATGTTGTGGGTGACGATCACGATCGTGTACTCCTTCTTCAGCTCGGAGATCAGGTCCTCGATCGCGAGCGTGGAGATGGGGTCCAGCGCCGAACACGGCTCGTCCATCAGCAGCACGTCGGGCGAGACCGCGATCGCGCGGGCGATGCACAGACGCTGCTGCTGACCGCCGGACAGGCCACCACCGGGCTTGTCGAGGCGATCCTTCACCTCGTTCCACAGGTTGGCGCCACGCAGCGAGCGCTCGGCGACCTCTTCGAGCTCCTTGCGGTTGCGCACCCCCTGCAGCTTCAGCCCGGCCACCACATTGTCGCGAATCGACATGGTGGGGAACGGGTTCGGCCGCTGGAACACCATGCCGATGGTGCGCCGCACGCCGACCGGGTCGACCGCGGAGCCGTAGATGTCCTCACCGTCGAGCAGCACCGCGCCCTCGACGCGGGCGTTCGGAGTCACCTCGTGCATGCGGTTGAGCGAACGCAGCACCGTCGACTTACCGCAACCGGACGGGCCGATGAAAGCGGTGACGCTGCGCGGCAACACGGTCAGCGACACATCGGATACGGCGTGGAATTTGCCGTAGAAGATGTTGAGATCTTTGACGTCGATCCGCTTGGCCATTGTCGTATTCCGTTCGCTTCTATCGATTCCGCGTGAGCAGTTTGTTGACCACGGCCGCGCCGATGTACAGCAGGGCGATGATCAGGATCAGCGTCAGCGACGCGCCCCACACTCGCATCCGGCCGGCCGCTTCCGGGTTGGCCAGTTCCTGGTAGATCATCAGCGGCAGCGACGCCATATTTCCGTTGAAGATGTTGGAGTTGATCGACTTCGAGTAGCCGACGAGGACCAGCACCGGCGCGGTCTCACCCATGACGCGGGCGACCGCCAGCAACATACCGCTGATCATGCCGGGCAGAGCGGTCGGCACGACGATCCGCAGGATCGTCTTCCATTTCGGGATGCCCAGCGCGTAGGAGGCCTCGCGCAATTCGTCGGGCACGAGTTTGAGCATTTCCTCGGTGCTGCGCACCACCACCGGCAACATCAGCAGCACCAGTGCCAGCGACACCGCGAAGGCCGACTGCGGGAAACCGAAGGTGGCGATCCACAGCGCGAAGACGAAGAGCGCGGCCACGATCGAGGGCACACCGGCGAGGATGTCGACCATGAAGGTGGTCGTCTTCGCCAGCCAGCCGCGGCCGTATTCGACCAGATACACGGCGGCCATGATGCCCAGCGGCACCGCGATCACCGCGGCCACCGCCGATTGCACGATCGTCCCGTAGATCGCGTGGTACACACCGCCCGCGAACTGGTCGGGCAGCACGCCCTTCTGCGACTTGGACCACCAGCCACTGCTGACGATCGCGTGGAAACCCTTGCTCAGCACCAGGATCAGCACCCAGCCCAGCGGGACCAGCGCGATGCCGAAGCACAGCCACATGACCGAGGTGGCGAGGTTGTTGCGGACCTTGCGGCCCATGCTCACGTGGCGGAACGTGGGCGCCTTGATCGGCTTGTCCAATGTGGTGGTCATCACCCGTTCACCTTCCCGCCGGCGGCGATCCGAGCCAGGGCATTGACGACGAAGGTCAACGCGAACAGTACGAAGCCCGCCGCGATATAGGCGCCGGTCGGCAACGCCTGGCTGAATTCCGAAGCGGCCGAGGCGATCTTGGAGGCGAAGGTGTAGCCACCGTCGAACAGCGACCAGTGGCCGGCCGAGGCGGCGGTGCGCAGCACGATCAGCACCGCGATGGTTTCACCCAGCGCACGGCCGAGACCCAGCATGGAACCGGCGATCACACCGCTGCGGCCGTACGGCAGCACGGTCATCCGCACCACCTCCCACTTGGTGGCGCCCAGGGCCTGTGCGGCCTCGATGTGCGCGCGGGGAGTCAGGTGGAAGACCTCGCGGCTGACCGAGGTGATGATCGGCAGGATCATCACCGCGAGCACGACACCGGCGGTGAAGATCGTGCCACCGCCGCTGATGGAGACGTTGCCTTCCTTGAACAGGAAGAACCAGCCCAATTTGTCATTGAGGAATTGTTCGAAGGGCGCCAGCTTCTCGGCCAGCACCAGGAAACCCCACAGACCGAACACGATCGAAGGCACCGCCGCGAGCAGATCGACCAGCATCGCGAACGGACGCGAGAGGACCTTCGGCGCGTACTGCGTCAGGAACAACGCGATACCGACGCCGAGCGGCACGGCGATCAGCAATGCCAGCAGCGAACTCAGCACCGTGACCATGAACAGATCGCGGATGCCGAAGTGCATGTTGTCGGCATTGGTGACGTTGAACTCGGCACTGGTGAAGAAGTTCGCCTTGTTCGCCGCTACCGACGGCACCGCGCGAATCAGCAGAAACAGCGCGATGAGCGCGATCGCCGCGACGATCGTCGCCCCGGCGGCCGTGGCCAGGGAACGGAAAACGGTCTCCCCCCGGCGGCTGTGGCCGCCGGCGATGCGACCGGCCGGCTTGTTGCTCGACTCACTCGGCATGGAGGAAGTATCTCCCGGCGGGACTTCGTTGCCCGTCCGCGGGCCGGTCGAATCCGACTGGCCCGCGGCGGTGACTTCGTCGTGGACGGTCATCAGGGTTTCGCAATCAGGAGATGGCGTTGATCGCGGTGGTCAGCTTGGTCTTGAACGCATCCGGGATCGGCACGTAGCCGGAGTCCTCGAGTCCGTTCTGACCGTTGGTGATCGCCGAGGTCAGGAACGCCTTGACGGCTTTGCCGGTGTCGGCGTCGGCGTACTTCGAGCACACGATCTCGTAGGTGGCCAGCATGATCGGGTAGGCGCCCGGATCGGTCGGCTTGTAGAACGAGTTGGTGTCGATGATCAGGTCGTTGCCCTGACCGACGATCTTCGCGGCGGCGATGGCCTTACCGGCCGACTCGGTGTTGAGCGCCACCGGCTTCACGGCGGCATCGGTGATGATCTGCGCGGTGGACAGGTTCTGCGACCGCGCGAAGGACCACTCGTTGTACGTGATGGAGCCCTTGGTGCTCTTGATGGCGGCCGAGGTGCCCTCGTTGCCCTTCGCACCCTCGCCGACACCGCCGGCGAACGCCTTGCCCGCGCCCTTGCCCCACGCGCCGTTGGAGGCGGCGTCCAGGTAGCGCTGGAAGTTGTCGGTGGTGCCCGACTCGTCACTGCGGAAGATCACGTGGATCTCGTCCGACGGCAGGTTCACGCCCTGGTTCAGGCCCTTGATCGCCGGGTCGTCCCACTTGGTGATGGTGCCGTTGAAGATCTTCGCCGCCGTCGGGCCGTCGAGGGTCAGGTTGGTGACACCGTCGAGGTTGTAGGTGATGGCGATCGGACCGAAGACCGTCGGCAGGTTCCAAGCCGGTGCGCCACAACGGTCGGCGGCCTTCTTCGGCTCGTCCTTCTTCGGGTCCAGAGCGGAGTCCGAACCACCGAAATCGGTCTGGCCGCCGACGAACTCGTTCACGCCGGCACCGGAGCCGCTGGAGGTGTAGTCCAGCTTGGCGCCGTCGCAGTTCTGCTCGTAGGCGGCGATGAAGCGGTCCATCGCGTTCTTCTGAGCGGAGGATCCGCTGGCCTTGAGAGCCTTCTTGCCACCGCAGGCCACATCGACCTTGGTGGTGTTACCGGTCGCGGCCGAGTTGTCGTCGCTACCACAGGCAGTCAGTGTCAGAGTGCCGGCAGCCGCCAGCACACCGAGGAGAGCGCCGCTGCGCTTGAAATTCACCTGTTCCTCCGGGAAACGCTTCGTACACGCCCGATCCCTCAACGACCGGACGGGTCCTGTGGGTGGCCGTTCGCAGAGAACTTGCGCACCGAGCAGCGAATGCCGCCCACGATCAAAGTAGATTCGTCCGGTTGACAGTGGGACCTGGCCAAGTGAACGCAGGGTGAACAACCCGGCGCGATTGCGGTTCGAACCTGTGAGATTTGCCGCAGTGTTACTGCGAGGGTATCAACGCGCGGTGTAGGCGACGTCGATATGGGCCGTCTCGAACCCGAGACGAGTATAGGTGTGCACGGCCGCGGTGTTGTCGGCCTCGGTGTAGAGGATCACCGCGCCGAGTCCCCGATCGCGCAGGTAGTGCAGGCCCGCGAGGGTCAGCACGCGTCCCAGTCCGCGGCCCTGCGCGGCCGGGTCGATGGCCACCACGTAGACCTCGCCGACCGCGTCCGAGGTCTCGTCCGGCTCGTGCACCTTGGTCCAGTGAAAGCCCAGGATATGGCTGGGATCCGCGGGATCGGCGGCAATGAACAGGCCCTTCGGGTCGAACCAGGGCGCCGCCCGCCGGACCGCGATCTCGGCCTCGGTCCAGCCGCCCTGTTCGGGATGCCAGTGGAAGGCAGCGCTGTTGACCCGCAGGATCTCCGCGTCGTCGGCGGGCCCGGCATAGGTCCGCAGCACGATGTCGGCAGGCACCTCCAGCTCGGGTAGCTCGACGGTTGCCTGATTGCCCTCCGGAGCCTGTGTCAGGGGCCGCCGCATCTGCCACAACTCGCGTGCGATCGTCAGCCCGAGCCGGCCGGCGACCGCCCGCGCCGGCGCCAGATTGCCGTGCGCCCAGATCCGCGCACCCGGACCACCCGCTTGCAGGGCCGCCGCGACGAGCGTCGCGCCGATACCGCGCCCGCGCGCCCGCGGATCCACCACGGCCTCGGCCATCGCCGGGTGATCACCGTGTGCCGGAACGAGATTCGCGTACGCGACGAGTTCGCCGTCACGCTCGACGACCAGATGCCGCGTCCGGCCGGTCGGCGCATCGGCGTCGGCATCGTCGTGCGCGGGCGACGCGGGTGCGGTCACCGAGAGCACCGCTTGTTCGGAGATCGGCGCGACCGCGTCGGCGGCACCCGCGCGTTCCACCAGCTCCACGATCTGCGCCGCGGTCGCTGGGGCCAATTCGGTGGTCCAGTCCGGCACCTGCACGCTCACACCCATCCCTCGCTCATTCGTTCACGTCCGCCGGCAACCGGCACTTGCGGCAACCGGCCCCTCCCAGAACGTGCTCGGCTACCGCCCTGATTCCCGCCCGCGGCGGCCGGCTACCCCAGCGGCCGATTTCGTTTCGGCGCAACCGTTTTCGCGGGCCGATCGTCCGTGCCGCGGCCAACCGCAGCGGCATCCCGCTCGTCCATCGCGCCCCGGCCCGCTCAGGCCCGTCACCGATCTCAGGACGAGCTGCCGTTGACCTGCGTCAACTGCGAGTCGTCGGCGCCGTCGTCGCCCTCGTCCGGGAGGCCGGCCGGCTGCTCGCTGCCCTTGTTGTTGGCCGAGCGCGCCGGGCGAACCGCCTTGTAACCGACGTTGCGGACGGTGCCGATCAGGGATTCGTACTCACTGCCGAGTTTGGCTCGCAGCCGCCGCACGTGCACGTCGACCGTGCGGGTGCCGCCGAAGAAGTCGTAACCCCAGACCTCCTGCAGCAACTGGGCGCGGGTGAAGACCCGGCCGGCGTGCTGGGCGAGATATTTCAGCAGCTCGAATTCCTTGTAGGTCAGATCGAGCGGGCGGCCGCGCAACCGCGCGGTGTAGGTGCCCTCGTCGATGACCAGTTCGCCGAGTGTGATCTTGCCGGTGTTCTCCGGGCTGGCCGCGCCGCCGTTGCGGGCGACCAGCAGGCGCAGCCGGGCATCGAGTTCGGCCGGACCGGTTCCCGGCAGCAGGATGTCGTCCAGTCCCCAATCGGCATTGACCGCGACCAGACCGCCCTCGGTCAGCACCGCCACCACCGGCACCGAGGAGCCGGTGCTGCCGAGCAGTCTGCACAGTCCGCGCGCGGCGGCCAGATCGGTGCGGGCATCGACCAGAGCCACATCCGCGGTACCCGCCTCGAGCAGCGATGCCACCTCGGTGGGCGCGGGCCGCACATTGTGCGGGAGCAGCGCCAGGGACGGCAGCACGGCTTCCGGGTTCGGATCGGAGGTCAGCAGGAGCAGCTCCACCGGCTCTCCTCCCAATCTGGCATGTCCGCGGGCAACCTCGACGTCAATCGCGAATCCATGCGCGTCGGCACAGGTAATTCGTGCCTACATTAGCGCGTGCGCGGCGCCGATCATGTATTGCGCACTCCGCCGCACCCGCGCGGAGACCAGCGGTGATGGCCGCCGCCGCGCCCACGCCCGCGCGCCCGCGTGGTCCGGGCAGATATCTTCGTACCGGGTAGCCTCTCCTCGAGACGCCCACGCCTCGTACCCCTCCGCGCGCGACCGCAGTGTTCCGCGCGCACGGACGGCCTGAACTCGGAGCATGTGGATGAGAAAACTGATCGTCGGACTGCTGCTGGTGGTCGCGATCGCCGTAGTGGTCGATTTCACTGCGGCGGCCTACTCGGAGTACCGGGTATCGCGGTCGCTGCGGGCCGGCGGTGAACTCAGCGCCGACCCCGAAGTGACCATTCACGGCTTCCCGTTCCTGGCCCAGACCTCGCGCGGCGACTACCGCAACCTCGAGATCCGGGCGCGCGCCAACCGTCCCGACATTCCCGGCGAGATCCTCGTCGAAGCCACCCTGAACGGTGTCCACCTGTCGATGCACGATCTGGTGGACAACGACATGCGCTCGGTGATGGTCGACCAGGTGGCAGGCCGGATGCGGATCGAACCGGTCGAGCTCGGGCGCCTGTTCAACATTCCGGACCTCGAGGTGGTCACCCGCCCGGCCGACAAATCCGACGGCACCGGGGGTTCCGGCGGGTCGGGCATGACCACCCAGGGCGCCCTGGTCCTCACCGGCACCATCCAGCTCGGCCCGGAGACCCGCAGTACCGACCGGGTGAGCGTGAAGGCCGATCTGTTCCTCGACGGAGATCAGATCAAACTGGTCGCCACCGACCTTTATCACGGCGGCGTCGATACCACCGCGCCCACCACCACCGCCGCGGAACTGGGTCCCGACCTGGACAAGGCCGCGGTACTGGCCCGCTTCACCCGCACCATCGACACCAAGGATCTGCCGTTCGGGGTGCCCCCGAAGAAGGTGCAGGCCATCGGCGGCAATATCGTGGTAGAGGGGGAAGGGGAGAATATTCGCATTGATATGGACAGGTTTGCCCGACCATGATTGAACTCACGATTCTGGCCGTCGTCCTGCTGGCCGGGGTGGCCGCGGGTGTTGCCCTGCGCTACCGCGAGGGCCGCGTCCGGACGGCCAAGACCACCGAGATCGCGGGTTCGCGCACCGAACTGCTCAGCGCCGTCGGTGTCACCGAGGCGGTGCCGACCGTCCTGCACTTCTCCGCCGAATGGTGCGGTCCGTGCGCAGCGGTCCGGCGGGTGGTGGCCGGGGTCGTCGCCGATCTGGCCGATACCGTGCAGCCGCCCCGCGACGTCGAGGTCGATATCGACGCCGAGGCGGACCTGGCGCGCGAGCTCAATGTCCTGTCGCTGCCCACCACGTTCGTCTTCGACGCCCACGGGCGCGAGCGGTTCCGGATCTCGGGTGTGCCCAAGGCCACCGACCTGCGTAGCGCACTGGCTCCGCTGACGGTTCCCGAGGCGGCCTGAACTCCCTGCTCACAAGGGCTTTTCGGCCGTTGCTCGAACTGTCCCCCACGCCGTCTACGCGCCCGGCGCCCGCCCGTGTTTCGTACCCCGGGTCCAATTCCCTCCCGAAACCGGGTAAACTGCTTGGCGTGCAAACCCGCCGAGAGCTGATGCTCACCCGACGCCGCACAGTTGATCTGTGCCGCCTCGGCGGTTGTTGCTGCCTGTGCATGTAGCCGGTCGGCCTTTCGTATCCCCTGCCGCCGACCGGTTTCTCCACCGCGTGTGAGATCTCGTCGATCCCCCGGTGATCCGACCTATCTGACGGATAACCCGCAACCGGATAAGCCAGATAAGCCTTCTTCAGCGCAGGAGTTCCCGTGCCCCAGAACACCAACTCACCCACCGGTCAGGTGGACGTCCGCGGACCGCGGTTCGCGGCGTGGATCACCACCGGTGTCCTCGTGCTGGTCCTGATCGTCTCCGCCTTCTCGACCGCCGCCGCCGCGGTGCTGATCGCCCTGCAAGCGATCGTGTTCGCCCTCGGCGCGCTGTACGGTCCGCGGCGCAGCCCCTACGGCTGGGTCTTCGCCACCTTCGCCGCGCCGCGCATCGGCCCGGCGACCGAAACCGAGCCGGTGCCGCCGCTGCGGTTCGCACAGCTGGTCGGTTTCGTCTTCGCGATCGTCGGTTTCATCGGCTTCGCGGCCGGGGCCGGCGTGGTGGGCGCGATCTTCACCGCCTTCGCACTGTTCGCGGCGTTCCTCAACGCGGCGTTCGGAATCTGCTTGGGCTGCAAGATCTATCCGCTCACCCAGCGGCTCGGCGCGCGCACCCCGGTCACGACGAGCAACTCGGCGAACTGACCGCCCCCACGAACCACAACTCATCTCTCCACATACCCCGGCAAGTCACATCGAAAGGAACAACATGGCTCGCTCCGATGTCCTGGTCTCCGCAGACTGGGTCGAAGAGAACCTCAACACCCCCGGCGTCGTGATCGTCGAGGTCGACGAGGACACCTCCGCCTACGACACGGGCCACATCGAGGGTGCCGTCAAGATCGACTGGAAGAAGGATCTGCAGGATCCGGTTCGGCGTGACTTCGTCAACCGGGAGCAGTTCTCGGATCTGCTGTCGGCCCGCGGTATCGGCAACGACGACACCGTCGTTCTCTACGGTGGCAACAACAATTGGTTCGCGGCCTACGCGTACTGGTACTTCAAGCTCTACGGCCACCAGGACGTGAAGCTGCTCGACGGCGGCCGCAAGAAGTGGGAGCTCGACGCCCGCCCGCTGTCGACCGATGCGGTGACCCGTCCGGCGACCACCTACAAGGCCTCCGAGCAGGACCTGTCGATCCGCGCCTTCCGCGACGACGCCATCCAGGCGATCGGCGTCAAGAACCTCGTCGACGTGCGTTCGCCCGACGAGTTCTCCGGCAAGATTCTCGCTCCCGCGCACCTGCCGCAGGAGCAGAGCCAGCGTCCCGGCCACATCCCCGGCGCCATCAACGTGCCGTGGAGCAAGGCCGCGAACGAGGACGGCACCTTCAAGTCCGACGAGGAACTGGCTTCCATCTACAAGGAAGCGGGCCTCGACGGCGAGAAGGAGACCATCGCCTACTGCCGCATCGGTGAGCGCTCGTCGCACACCTGGTTCGTGCTGCAGGAGCTGCTGGGCCACAAGAACGTCAAGAACTACGACGGGAGCTGGACCGAATACGGCTCCCTCGTCGGTGCACCGATCGAGTTGGGAGCGTAAATAGATATGTGTGCAGCACCTACCCAGGGTCAGGCCCTTCCGGCCAACGTCGACACCGAGAAGGAGACCGTCCTCACCGGACGCGTCCTCGATGCGGACGGTAACCCGGTAGGCGGCGCCTTCGTCCGCCTGCTGGACTCGAGCGACGAGTTCACCGCCGAGGTCGTGGCCTCCGGCACCGGTGATTTCCGCTTCTTCGCCGCGCCCGGCACCTGGACCATCCGGGCCCTGTCGTCGGCCGGCAACGGATCGGCCAAGGTCAGCCCCGAAGGGGCGGGCGTCCACAACATCGACGTGAGCGTCGCCAAGTAACACCGACGCCGAGCGTCGACGGCACGCGCCGAAAACTGCGCTCATCGCACGCGAACGGCCCCGGGATTCGTTTTCCCGGGGCCGTTTTCGTCTTCGCCGAGCGGGTCGTTAAACTCCGATATGTGGTCTTAACCTTCGAGATTCTGCTGGTCATCTGCTCCGTGCTGATCGCCTGGTTCGGGCTGTACGTCCTCTACCGGCTCTTCACCGAGTCGTGACCGATTCGGCGAGCGAGAACGTCGAAAACGCAGCGAGCAACGGTCACGCCTCACAGGCGCATGCCGAGGGGCACGAGAGCGATGACGCGGCTCGCCGCAGTCCAGATGACGCGGCTCGCCGCAGTCCAGATGACGCGGCTCGCCGCAGCGACAATGACGCTGCTCGCCGCAGTGGCGACGAGGCGGTAGCCGAGGCTGCCGAGCGCGCCAAATCCACCGGCGGCCGCAACATTCCGCAGCTGCCGGGTCTGCCGCTGCCCGAGGACACCGCGAATCTGCGGCTGGGTCCCGATCTGAGTGCCTCCATGCTCGCGCTGCTGCCCCTGGTGGGCGTCTGGCGCGGTGAGGGCGAGGGCAACGATCCCGAGCGCGGCGGCGACTACCACTTCGGCCAGCAGATCATCGTCTCCCACGACGGTGGCGACTATCTGTCCTGGGATTCTCGTTCCTGGGTCATCGACGCCGAAGGCAACTACTCCGGCCCCGATCTGCGCGAGAGCGGCTTCTGGCGGGTCGGCATCGACGGCGACGACGAGGTCATCGAACTCCTGCTGACCCACAGCTCCGGCATCGTCGAACTCTTCTACGGCCAGGCCCTCACCCAGTCGTCCTGGGAACTGGCCACCGACGTCGTGATCCGCAGCCAGTCCGGCGCGGTGGTCGGCGGCGCCAAACGCCTCTACGGCATCGTCGAAGGCGGCGACCTCGGCTACGTCGAGGAACGAGTGGAAGCCGACGGCGCGCTGAAACCTCGCCTGTCCGCCCGCCTCCAGCGCTACATCGGCTGAGCCGAGCCCGGGCAACGTCGGCCCTGATCTCGGGCCGAAAGAGCACGGCCCCCGAGCCGTACCGCGGAGATCTGATCTCTCGCGGTCCCGGTCGGACAAACCGGGGGCTCGGGGGCCGGGTGACTGCCTTGGATTAGTTCAGCGCTCGCGCGGGGACCGAATCCACTGCAGCGGGCCGCGGTACGGGGACCGCGGCTGTGGCGCTCAACCGGCAGCCACCTCACGCGTCCTCTGAATATCCATTCTTCGAACCACCTCCTTTCCCGTGTACAGACGAAACTACCGGCCGCGGCCGAGGAGCTGCAACGGATTTTTCGCAGAGCCGAATTCCGGTGCCGACCTGGGTTTTCGCCGGGTCAGGCGGCGACGCGGCGAGTGATCGATATCTCGCCGCCGGGTGCGACCGCGACCACGGTGTCGGCGCGGTGATCGGGGGGCAGCTGGTGGGTCACGACGACCACCGTGCGATCCGGGTCGATGAGACCGCTGGTTTCGTCGAGCAGTGCGCGCAGCAGGTCGGCGCCCGCCGCCGCCTCCATATGTTCGGTCGGTTCGTCCAGGAGCAGGGTGTCGGCGGGGGCGACGAGAGCGCGCGCCAGCAGCAGACGCCGGCGCTGCCCGCCCGAGAGTGCGGCCGCGCCTCCGACCAGATCCGTTTCCAGTCCCTCCGGCAGAGTATCGAGCCACGGCCCGGAACCGACCGCGCGCAGGGCGCTTTCGGCCTCAGCGTCGGTCACGTCGCCGCGGGCCACCCGGAGGTTCTCCACGACCGAGGTGCCGAATACGTGGGCGTCCTCGGCGAAGAAGGTGCGCCCGGGGCGCGGGGTGTCGAACAGTCCGGCCCAGCTCATCAGCAGCGTGGTCTTGCCCGCCCCGCTCGGGCCCACCACGGCGATCCGGCGGCCCGGCGGAAGGTCGGGCAAGGCGTGGATCAGGCGGGCACGCAGGTCGCCGCTGTCGGCCGGCACGACGCGGTCGCCCGGATCGCCGGCCCCCGACGGCGGCTCGACCGCGTCGAGGGCACGGATGCGGCGCAGGGCGGCGCGGCCCTTGGTGAGGGCCTGCGCCGCGGCGGGCAGCACCCCCACGGCCTCGAATGCCGACAACGGCAGCAGCACCAGGATCGCGAAGGCCATCGGGCTGATCCCGCCGGCCGGCGCGGGCTGCAACGGTTCGGCCGGCGCGCCGAAGCCGTTGCCGTACAACACGATTCCGATCAGCAAGGCGCCCAGAACGCTGGCCCCGATCGACAGCGGAGTCGCCGCGGCCGCCCACGCGCTGCGCGAGGCCGCCCGGTCCTCGGCACGCACCGCGCGCTCGGCGGCCGTCGCGGCGGCCGTCATCGCCGTGTCGAGCCGACCGGCGACCCGCAGTTCGGGAGCGTGATCGAGCACCGTCACGGCCGCGGCCCGGAATTCGGCACGATCGGATTGCACCGCCAGTTCGGCGTCGCGCGCCGCGCGCGCGGACAGCCAGGGCGCGAACCCGCCGGAGACCAGCAGAGCCACCGCCAGAATCACCCCGGCAGGCACGGAAATGGTGGCGAGCAGGGCTACCGCGGCGAGCGAGAGCAGGATCGCGACCGCGATGGGGACGACCGCGCGCACGATCACGGCGCCCAGGTCATCGATATCCGCGCCGATCCGGGTGAGCAGATCACCCCGGCGCAGTAGCCCGGCCTCCCGCCCGGCGCCGCGTTCCGTCGAACCGGTGACGTCGCCCTCGGACCGGCCGTCGCGTCGCAGGGACCGGATGTCGGTGCGCGCCAACGCCGTATACACCGCCGTGCGGGCCGTCGTCATGGCGCGCAGCGCGACGTCGTGGGCCGACAACCGCTCGATATAGCGGAACAGTCCGCGCGAGATGCCCAGTGCCCGGACGGCGACCACCGCGACGCTCAGGTCCAGCACCGGCGGCATCTGCCATGCCCGTGCGATCAACCACGCCGCCAGCGCGGCCAACCCCAGCCCACTGCCGAGCGCGACGGTTCCCCAGCAGATCGATACGACCACGCGCCACGGGGAGATCTCCGAAACCCGCCGCAGCTCCCGCAGTTCGGCCCATAGAGATTTCACGGCGTCCACCCCCTGGTCATCGCCCGGCCGACTCCGATCGGCGCCACGGACGTGCCCGATGCGCGCGCATCGCCACGCCGCACCTCGTTCGCCCCCTCCACCTCCGCAGGAGCGGCGGGCTCCGACCCATCCGATTCTGGGCCGGCTGACTCTCGTTGCGCGGCATGATCTTCCGCCGGGTCCGAGTCCGCCCGCGCGTGTACCTCGATGATGTGATCCGCGATGGCGAGCACGGTGGGGCGGTGCGCCACCACGACGACCGTCGCGCCCGCGCGGGCCCGTTCGGTCAGGGCGGCGAGGACCGTCGCCTCACTGTGTTCGTCGAGATGGGCGGTGGGTTCGTCGAAGAGCAGAATCGGGCGGTCGGCGGCCAGCACGCGAACCAATGCCAGGCGTTGGCGCTGGCCGAGGGACAGACCGACGCCGCCGGGACCCACCACGGTGTCCCAACCGTCCGGAAGTTCGTCGAGTACTGTGTCGAAACCCGTTGCCGCACAAGCATTGTCGACGGCCTCGGCGCGGCCGCTCGTACCGCGGCGCCCGCCGTCACCAGCTTGCGCGCCGAAGAGTTCGAGGTTCTCTCGCAACGTGCCGGGCAGCAGCACCGGGCGCTGCGGCAACCAAGCGATGTGCGACCACCACCCGTCCGGATCGAGCTCGCCGACCGGGCGCCCACCCGCCAGAACCGTACCCCGCTCCGGCGCCATCAGACCTAATATCACTTGCAGCGCAGTCGATTTCCCGCTTCCATTGGGACCGATGAGGGCGGTCACCGCTCCCGGTCGCAGCACACCCGACAATCCGGCGGGTGCGTACCCGTCCCGCGCGCGCACCCACACGTCACGCAGCTCGATGTCTCCGGTCCCCGGTTCGACCGTCACCGGGACTCGCGCCGCGCGCGGCTCGCCGGATCGCCGGACGCTGCGGGCATCTGCTCGCCGAGGTTCGGTGGGCGCGTCGGCCTCCACCGAGACTTCCCGCGCACCGGTGACGCCCGCGGTCAGGTCCCGCTCGGTCCGGTCCGGCTCCAGTATCGCGAAAGCCCGTTCGGCAGCGGCCATTCCGTCCTGCGCCGCGTGGAATCTCTCCCCCACCGCACGCAGCGGCAGATAGACCTCGGGGGCGAGGATCAGGCCCAGCAGACCGGCGTACAGGCCCATATGCCCGAAGACCAGCCGCATGCCGATCGACACGGCGACCAGTGCCACGCACAGGGTCGCCAGCATCTCCAGCACCATCGACGACAGGAACGCCATCCGCAGCGTCGCCATGGTCCGCTTGTGCAGCGCCTCGCCGAGCTCGCGCACCCGATGCCGCATGGTCGGCGCACCGTCCTCGGCCGCACCGGTTTCCCGGGCGAGCGCCCGCAGCGTCGGCATGCCGGCGAACAGGTCGAGCATCTGATCCGACAGCCGGGTGGTGGCGGCCAGGGCGTCGGCGGCACGGCCCTGGGTCATCAGCCCGATCAGGATCATGAAGATCGGGATCAGCGGCAGCGTCACCAGGATGATGATCGCCGCGGTGAGATCGTGCACCGCGATCACGGCCAGCACGACGGGCGGCACCAGGACCGCGAGCAGCAACGCGGGCAGATATCCGGTGAGATAGGCGCGCAATCCGCCCAGCCCGTCGCCGACCACCACCGCCAGTTCGGTTCGCCGCCGATCCAGCTCCCGCGGCGGCAGGGCGGCTCCGGCGGCCAGGACGGAATTCTCCAACTCCGCGACGACCTGTGCGCCGGCTCGA
The DNA here is from genome assembly GCF_049538315.1 of Nocardia sp. AB354. Lineage (NCBI taxonomy): Bacteria > Bacillati > Actinomycetota > Actinomycetes > Mycobacteriales > Nocardiaceae > Nocardia > Nocardia sp. AB354. The sequence continues at coordinate 42,621 of NZ_JBMVFU010000029.1, forward strand.
TGCGCCAGCCGCGACTGCCACCAGCTCGCCACCGTCCGCACCGCGATCGCCGCCGCCAGAATCGCCAGCTCGGTGGTCCACGCGCCGATCGTGCGCTGCCCGGGATCGGTGATCACGCCCGCCGCGATCCGGGCCAGCATCAGCGCCGCGACCACGATGCCCGCCGTGATCACCAGCGACAGTCCCACGCTGATGATCAGATATCGGCGGGCCGAGCGGGCATGGCGCCACAGCCGGGGATCGACGGGACGGGCCATCGGGACCTACCGCGCGCCGCTGCGCATCGACAGGCCGATCGGCGCCGGGATCTGCTCGACGGTGATGCGCTTGCGGAAGACCCAGTACGTCCAGCCCTGGTAGATCAGCACGACCGGAGTCAGCACCACCGCGACCCAGCTCATCACCACCAGCGTGTAATGCGTGGAGGAGGCGCTGACGGTGGGATGCCCGTCGACCATCCGGCCGTCGACGGTCAGCCCGTAGGCGGCGTCGATGGTGGACGGCAGCACGTACGGGAACAGCGCACCGAACAGCAGCACGATCGCGGCGACCACGGTGACGGCGGTGCCGGTGAACGCCCAGCCGTCGCGATGCCGCAGCACCGCACCACCGGCGAGCAGGAGGCCGAATACCGCCACGCCCAACGGGATCCAGGTCCAGCCCTGGCCGTGCGCGAGCTGGGTCCACAGCGCGAACGCGGCGGCGACCACGGTGGCCGGCAACCAGATCACGCGGGCGGTCCGCTCGGCGCTGTCGCGAATATCGCCGCCGGTCTTCAAGGCGATGAACACCGCACCGTGCAGGATGAACAACAGCAGCAGCGTCAGGGCGCCGAGCAGCCCGTAGGGGTTGATCAGGCCGAGCAGACCGCCCTCGATCCGCCGCTGCGCGTTGAGCTGCGTTCCGTGCACGATATTCGCGAAGGCCAGTCCCCAGGCCAGCGCGGGCACCCAGGAACCGAAGACTATCGCGGCGTCGCACCATTTGTACCAGCGCGGATCGTGGATCTTGCCGCGCCATTCGATCGCCACCGCGCGCACGATCAACGCCACCAGGATCAGCAGCAGTGCTACGTAGAACCCGGAGAACAGGCTGGCATACCACTCCGGGAAGGCCGCGAACATCGCGCCGCCCGCGGTGATCAGCCACACTTCGTTGCCGTCCCAGACCGGTCCGATCGTGTTGAGTACGGCGCGCTTTCGCGTTTCGTCGCCGCGGCCGATGATCGGCATCAGTATCCCGACGCCGAAATCGAAGCCCTCGAGCACGAAGTAGCCGGTGAACAGGACACCGATCAGCAAGAACCAGAATTCGGGCAGACTCATCCTCGGCTCCTCAGTACGCGAACGAAAGCTTCTCGACCGCAGACGTTTCCGTCTCCGCGGGTGGCTGTTCGGGCCCCTCGATCACATAGCGCCGCATGAGGAAGAACCACACGACGGCAAGTGCGCCGTACACCAGCGTGAAGACGATCAGTGAGGCCAGCACGGTGCCCGCGGTATGCCCGGAGACGGCTTGCTGCACGGTCATCCGGATGGCCGGGTTCCCGGTCGGATTCGGTGCGACCACCCAGGGCTGGCGGCCCATCTCGGTGAAGACCCAGCCCGCGCTGTTGGCCAGGAACGGCGTCGGAATGCAGATCAGGCTCAGCCATTTGAACCAGGGCTGATCCGGGATCCGTCCGCGCCGGGTCATCCAGAAGCCCAGCAGCGCGATGGCCGCCGAACCCACTGCCCAGCCGATCATGGCGCGGAAGGTCCAGTAGGTGACGAACAGATTCGGCCGATAGTCACCCGGGCCGAATTTTTCATTGTAGCTCGCCTGCAGGTCCTTGACGCCCTGCAGCGTCACGCCGCTGAACCGGCCTTCGGCGAGGTACGGCAGCACGCCCGGCACCTCGAGGACGCGGGTGATGCTGTCACAGTTGTTGTGGGTGCCGACGGTGAGTATCGAGAAGTCGGGGTCGGTTTCGGTGTGGCACAACGATTCCGCCGAGGCCATCTTCATCGGCTGCTGTTTGAACATCAGCTTGCCCTGGATGTCACCGGTGAATACCAATGCGATGCCGGCGATCACGATCACCCACATCCCGGCGCGGGCGGCGGGCCGCCACATACCGCGCGCCTCTTCCAGCAGCTCCGGATGGCCCGAGCGGGCGTTGCGAACCATCCACCAGCCGCCGATGCCGGCTACGAAGGTGCCGGCGGTGAGGAACGCACCCGCCACGACGTGCGGGAAGGCCGCCAGCGCGGTGTTGTTGGTCAGCAGTGCGCCGATGCTCTGCAGTTCGGCGCGGCCGGATTCGGGGTTGTAGCGGGCGCCGACCGGATGCTGCATGAACGAGTTGGCGGCGATGATGAAGAAGGCCGAGGCGTTCACGCCGATCGCGACCAGCCAGATGGTGGCCAGGTGCACCAGTTTGGGCAGCCGCGACCAGCCGAAGATCCACAGACCCAGGAAGGTCGATTCCAGGAAGAACGCGGCCAGGCCCTCCATGGCCAGCGGGGCGCCGAATACGTCGCCGACGAAGCGGGAGTATTCGCTCCAGTTCATGCCGAACTGGAACTCTTGCACGATGCCGGTGGCGACACCGAGCGCGAAGTTGATCATGAACAATTTGCCGAAAAACTTCGTCAGCCGGTACCAGTGATCCTTACCCGTGATCACCCATGCGGTCTGCATCCCGGCGACCATGGGCGCGAGGCCGATGGTGAGCGGTACGAAGATGAAGTGATAGACGGTCGTGATCCCGAACTGCCAACGTGAGACGTCGACGACATCCATCCGGCGGCCTCCTGTGTCATGCGGGACATCCACGTACTACGACATGTCGTAGTAGAGCCTACGCCGGTACAGCCGTGGATCAACGAGTCCTACGTCACGACATTCCAACAATTATTGCTGCGCGGTAACGGGTTCCGCTTTCGACGCTCCGACACCGCGGTCGAATCAGGTCCAGTCGGCGATATTCCAGGCTCGTTCGATCCCGCGATTCACCAGATCCGTGATTTCTTCGGCACAGTCCGGTGCCGACATCCGCAGCCCGTCCAGTGTCGCCACCCGCGCGGCCAGCGTGATGCTCGACAGCAGCCAAACACTGTCGGCGGTAACGAGATCCGCCGTGAACAGCGACTTGTAGCTGCAGTCCCAGCCGGCCTTGCCCGCCTCGGCGAACAAGGCGCGCTGGGTGATGCCGGACAGCACGCCGTCGCGCGCGGGCGGGGTGAGCAACTGCTTGTCGCGCTGGATCACGACCGTCGAGCGCGGCCCCTCCAGCACGCGGTGCTCGGTGCTGGTGAAGATCACGTCGTCGGCGTCCTGGCGGGCCGCGAACCGCAGCGCCGCCATATTCGTCGCATAGGAGAGCGTCTTGGCACCCAGCAGGAGCCACGGGGCGGTGGTCGCGAGTTCGGTGGAGATGCCCCGAGTGAGAGTGATCACCGAGATGCCTTCGGCGCGAGCCTTACTCACCCGCTCGGCGACCGGGCTCACGAGCACGTAGCCGGTGAGATCCGGTGCCGGGCCGGACAGTTCGCCCGAACCGACGCGCTGGGACTCGGCGCCGTCGCGGCCCCGCGTCACGATCATGCGCAGTACGCCCTCGCGGTCGGATCCCCATTCCTTGACCGCCGACTCCACGGCGCTGCGCCACTGGGCGACATCCGGGTCGGGCAGGTCGAGTGCCTGGGCCGAACGGCGTAGCCGAGCCAGATGTAATTCCAGTGCACTCGCTTTACCGTCTCGCACCAGCACCGTCTCGAAGACGCCGTCGCCGCGCAACGTGCCGATATCGTCCGCGTAGAGCAACGGCTCGTCCGGATTCCGGACGGTACCGTCGAGTGTCACCAGAACTCGATCCACCATGCGTGGCAGCCTAGGCGAATCGAGCGCTCCAGGCGTGGGTACGCAATCGTCGGGCAACGCCCGGGCGAGCCCCGCGCCCACAGGCATATCCACGGCACACTCACCGCATACCTGCGGCAACCTGTGGCGCGGCGCGGGTCGGCGCGACCGCCTATTGTGGAAAACGTGTCCGTGGTTGCCGCCCCCAGTCCACTGCTCGGTCTCCCAGGGGCCGTGCCCGGCCCGCCCGAAAGTCCCGATGCCGCGGTCGCCTGGCATTACGGCGATCCCTTCGGGGAACAGCGTGCCGCGGCCCAGCGCGTGGCCCTCGTGGACCGTTCCCACCGTTTCGTGGCGAGGATCACCGGCGCCGAACGGCTGAGCTGGCTGCACACGATTTCCAGCCAGCACATCGCCGAGTTGAGCGACGGCCGGTCCGCCGAGAACCTGGATCTGGACCTCAACGGCCGCGTCCAGCACCACTTCGTGCTGACCGAACTCGACGGCACGGTGTGGATCGACACCGAAGGCGATCGTGGCCCCGCACTGCTCGACTTCCTGCAGAAGATGGTCTTCTGGGCCGACGCGAAACCCGAGGCCGCACCGGACCACGCGGTCCTGAGCCTGCTCGGGCCGCGGGTGCGCGAGCTGACCGAGACGCTGGGCGTCGCCGCGCTGCCGGAGGTGTACGGCGCGGTCGCCCTGCCCGGCGGCGGATTCCTGCGTCGCATGCCGTGGCCCACCGAGGATTCCTACGACCTGGTCGTGCCGCGCGACCGGCTGAGCGAACTGTGGTCGGCGCTGACCGCGGCCGGCGCCGAACCGGCCGGGCTGTGGGCCTTCGAGGCGCTGCGGGTGGCGGCGTTGCGGCCCCGCATCGGCCTCGACACCGACGATCGGACCATTCCGCACGAGGCCCACTGGATCGGCGGCCCGGACGAATTCGGCGCGGTCCATCTGAACAAGGGTTGCTACCGCGGACAGGAAACCGTCGCCCGCGTCCACAATCTCGGTAAACCGCCGCGGCATCTGGTGCTGTTGCATCTGGACGGCTCCGCCGATGCCCGGCCCGCGGCCGGCGACGCGGTGACCGCCGGTGGCCGCGCGGTCGGCCGCCTCGGCACGGTGATCGACCACTACGAACTCGGGCCGATCGCACTCGCGCTGGTCAAACGCGCCATCCCCGCCGACACCCGGCTGGAGGCCGGTCCGATGGCCGCCGCCATCGATCCGGATTCGATCCCGTCCGATGACGAGCCGCAGGCCGGCCGGCTCGCCGTGGACAAGTTGCGCGGCCGGTGAGCGCGCCCGCAGCGCCCCGGGAAATCGGCGCGATCGGCCACGTACTCGCGGTCTGTGTGCTCCATGCCGAACTCGAGGTGCCCGCGAAGGTGAGCCGGGTCGGCCGGACCGCGATCGACAAACGCCCGGTCGCCGACCGGGTGGCGGTCCGGGCGCTGGGACTGGCCGGTGACCGCGTCTGCGATACGAAACATCACGGCGGCGTCCACCAGGCCGTCTACGCCTACGCCGACGAGGACGCGCGGCAGTGGGGCGAGCAGCTGGGCCGCACGCTTGCGCCAGGCTGGTTCGGCGAGAATCTGCGGGTGTCCGGGCTGCCCGTCAGCGATGCCGTGATCGGTGAACGCTGGCGCGTCGGCGACACGCTGCTCGAGGTCAGCGCACCGCGCGTGCCCTGCGCGACCTTCGGGCACTGGTCGGGCGAGAAGCAGTGGGTCAAGCGCTTCACGCTGCAGGCCGATACCGGCGCCTATCTGCGAGTGCTGACCGAGGGCACGATCGGCGCGGGCGACCGGGTGCACGTGGACCACGTCCCCGAGCACGGCATCACGGTGCGCGACCTGTTCACCGGACACGATCCGGCACGGCTGGAACATCTGCTGGCCGCCGAACCGACGATCTCCGAAGACGTGCGCATGCAGATCGCCCGGCATGCGCGGCGGGCCGCCAACCGGACGCGCAACACCGAACTCCACGAGGAGATTCGCGCCGCGGCAGTGCCGGACAGGGCAGCGGGCGCGGAAGCATCCACCGTTGCATCGAACGGGGCGCTGCCGGACCCCGCGCCGGTCGGCGGGGCGCAGCCGATACCGGCCGCGACGGCGTGCGGAACCGCCGAACGAGGAGATCGGCCGTGAGCGTAGAGCTGGTGGAAGTGGTCCGCTCCGGATTCCGCGAATGCGTGCACCGCGGGTCGGTGGTGATCATCGAACCCGACGGGGAACCGTCGCTGGCCCGGGGCGAGGTGCATCTGCCGATCTTCCCGCGGTCGACCAATAAGCCCATGCAAGCGATCACCTTGCTGCGCAACGGTTTCGAGCCGGTGGACGAGGCCGAACTCGCCATCGCTACCGCCTCGCATTTCGGCGAACCCGACCATCTGGCGCTGGTGCGGCGGCTGCTGGACCGCTTCGGCTTCGACGAGAACGGTCTGGAATGCCCGCCGGATCTGCCGATGGGCGAACAGGCCCGCGCCGAGGCACTGGCGCGCGACCGGCACTCGGCCCCTCGCAAGATCTACATGAACTGCTCGGGCAAACATGCCGCGATGCTGGCGACCTGTGTGATCAACGGCTGGCCGACCATCGGATATCTCGACCCCTCCCATCCGCTGCAGCAGGCGGTCACGGCGACGATCGCCGAGATCACCGGCGAACCCGAGACCGACCTCGGCATCGACGGCTGCGGCCTGCCGATCGTCCCGGTCTCGCTGATCAATCTCGCCCGCGCCTACGCCGGCCTCGCCACCGCGGCCCCCGGATCGCCGGAACGCCGGGTCGCGGATGCGATTCGCCACCACCCGCGAGTGATTTCGGGCACGGGCGCCCCCGATCTCGAGACCATGCGGGCGACCCCCGGACTGGTCTGCAAGATCGGAGCGGACGGTGTGCACGCGGGCGCGCTGCCGGACGGCCGCGCCTTCGCTTATAAGATCGATGACGGCCACGACCGGGCCCGGATGCCGCTGACGCAGGCGATTCTCCAGCGTATGGGGGTCGAGTGGACCGAGGCCCACGCCGCGCTCGCCGGGCCGCCGGTCCTGGGCGGCGGGGCCCGGGTCGGCATCATCCGGGCAATCCCGGGGGCGGTGTAGAAGCTCACCATTTCGGCGAACCCCCGCTCGACGGCCCCGCGAACGGTGGATGTTCCGGAGTCTTCACCGACTCCTGGAAGCGCGACCGCCTGACACACGCTAAAGTGTCTGTCAGGAAGATTATTAATTCGAACGGGGCCGCCAACCACCCCAGGCCGCCCCGCAGTGACGCGAGGGGGTCAGCCATGGGCCGTGGCCGGGCTAAGGCAAAGCAGACCAAGGTTGCACGCGAGCTGAAGTACAGCTCGCCGTCGACCGACTTCGCGAGCCTTCAGCGCGAGCTGTCGGGGCACTCCCCCCGGCGGAGCGGTGTGCTGTCCGAAGAGCACGATTCGGACGAATCGCTCAAGCGCTGGGAGGAAGATGAGGACTACGACGACTGGCGCCGCTGACTCGGATCGACGTATGCAGGGGGAGGCCTGAGGGGCCTCCCCCTTCGCACGTCGGCAGCGTTTCGGCCGATAGATCGACCGATCCCCACCTCGATGAGGGCTCGTAGTACGGGTTGCCGCCGCAGGTATCACCGATACCCAGGGCGGCATTACCCGAGTTCGGATTGCTCCGATTTCCACCGTCGCGCACGGTAGACGCTTCGCCGTCCGACCGCCCCGGAGTGGTGCCGTGGGCAACCCGTGAGCGCGTCGTTAGCGACCCCCGACACGACGCCTCCCGAGACGACAACGCCTCCCCGCCCGAACCGTGCGAGGAGGCGTCGATGTGTCCGCTCAGAACCTCGGATGTTCCCCGACCAGCGCCACGCGCGCGGCATCGGCGTCCTTGGCCTTCTTGACCGATCCCAAGGTCCAGCATTCGATATGCCGCGCGGTCAGCACCGCGAGCGCACGATCGGCATCCTCGGGGGCGACGACGGCGACCATGCCGACGCCCATGTTGAAGGTCTTCTCCATCTCCGCCCGCTCGACCCGGCCGCGCTGCGCGATCAGTTTGAAGATCGGCGCGGGATTCCAGGTGCCACGGTCGATTTCGGCGACCAGCCCGGCCGGCAGCACGCGGGCCAGATTGTTCGCCAGCCCGCCGCCGGTGACGTGGGCGAAGGTGCGCACATCGGTCTCCGCGATCAGCGCCAGACAATCCTTGGCGTAGATCTTGGTAGGTTCCAGCAACTCTTCGCCCAGGGTGCGGCCGAATTCCTCGACGTGCCCGGTGAGCGCCATCCGATCGATGTCGAGCAGCACCCGGCGCGCCAGGCTGTAGCCGTTGGAATGCAGGCCCGAGGAGCCCATCGCGATGACGACGTCGCCGGGCCGGACCCGATCCGGGCCCAGCACCTCGTCCGCCTCCACGACGCCGACGCCGGTCGCCGAGATGTCGTAGTCGTCGGCGCCCATCATGCCCGGATGCTCGGCCGTCTCGCCGCCCAGCAGCGCACATCCGGCCTGGATGCAGCCCTCGGCGATGCCGGAGACGATCTGCGCGACCCGCTCCGGAACCACCTTGCCGACCGCGATGTAGTCCTGCAGGAACAGCGGTTCCGCGCCACAGACGACCAGATCGTCGACGACCATGGCGACCAGGTCAAGGCCGACCGTGTCGTGCTTGTCCAGCGCCTGCGCGACCGCGATCTTGGTGCCCACACCGTCGGTGGAGGCGGCCAGCAGCGGTTCCCGGTAGCCACCCTTGAGCGCGAACAATCCGGCGAAACCGCCCAGACCGCCCTGCACCTCGGGCCGGCTGGCCTTCTTGGCCAGCGGCGCGAACAACTCGACTGCGCGGTCGCCGGCCTCGATGTCGACACCGGCGGCGGCGTAGGACGCGCCTCCGGATTGGGCCTCGTCGGCGCCGGTGTCGTTCACACCGGCACCACTCGGGGTCTGCTCAGTCATTGTTCGGGAAAGCTCCAAACCGAATCGGCGGACAGATGCCTGATCACGCTACCGGAGCCGGATAACGAGACTGCACCGGTATTGGGCTGCACGTACGGATTCGAGGCTACCGTCACATCCACCGTTGACATACATACGGTATGTAGGTAACTCTGGAACACATCACACCCACTCCGGAAGGCATGTCATGGGAATCAGCACCAGCCTCGGCCCGATTCGACACGTCGCCGTGCCGGGCGGCCGCATCCGCTATCACGACACCGGTTCCGGCTCGCCGGTCGTCTTCGTCCACGGCCTGCTCGTCAACGCCGATCTGTGGCGCAAGGTGGTACCGGACGTCGCCGCCGCCGGGCATCGCTGCCTCACCCCGGACTGGCCGTTCGGCTCGCATTCGGAGCCGATGCCGGCCGCCGACCTCACCCCGACCGGCGCGGCCGATCTGATCGCCGCGTTCCTGCGGGAACTCGACCTCACCGACGTCACCCTGGTGGCCAACGACACCGGCGGGGCGATCACGCAGATCATGCTCTCGCGCGATCGCAGCCGGGTCGGGCGCGTGGTGTTCACCAACTGCGACGCCTACGAGAAGTTCTTCCCGCAACCGTTCACTCCGCTGCCGCGGCTCTCGCGCGTACCCGGCCTGCTCACCGCGATTCTGCAGAGCCTGCGCTTCCGGCCGGCGCAGCGGCTGCCCCTCGCCTACGGGTTGGTCACCAAAGAGCCGCTGCCGCACGAGATCGCGGATTCCTACCTGCTGCCGAGCCGCAATTCCGCGGCCATCCGCGCCGATCTGCGCCGGTTCCTGCGCGATATCCACAAGCGCCATACCCTCGCGGCCGCACGCACTTTCGGCGAGTGGGATCTGCCGGTGCTGCTGGCCTGGGCCCCCGAGGACAAGGTGTTCCGGCTCGATTTCGCGCAGCGGCTGGCACACGATCTGCCTGATGCCACGTTGCACACGATCGAGGATTCACTCACCTTCATCTCGGAGGACCAGCCCGAGTTGCTCAGCCAGTTGATCGTGGAGTTCACTCGGCTGCATGCCACGCCGTAGCCAGGAGGACAGATCACGCGCGACGCGGGCGAGTCTCGAGTCGGTCGGGCGGCGGCTGTTCGCCGAACGCGGATATTCCGCGGTGTCGGCGGAGGAGATCGTCGCCGCGGCCGGTGTCACCCGCGGCGCGCTGCATCATCACTACGGCGACAAGCGCGGCCTGTTCATCGCGGTACTGGAACAGCTCGAGGCGGACAACACCGAGGAGGTCCGGCATGCGATCGATACCCTGCCCGACCCGACCGATCTGCTGGCCGCGATGGCGACCGGCCTGCACACCTTCCTCATGATCAGCCGCCGCCCGGAAACGGTCCGGATCGCCATGTCCGACGGCCCTGCGGTACTCGGCTGGCAGGGCTGGCGTGAGATGGAAGCGCGCCACGGCCTCGGGCTGATCACCAATCAGCTGGAATTGGCCGTCGAGTCCGGCCTCGCGCCCGCGGTCCCGGTCCGGACCCTGGCCCAATTGATTCTGGCCGCGATCACCGAGGCGGGCATGATCGTCGCGCACGCCGACGATCCGGATGCGGCCGGCGCCGAGGCCGAGCAGTGCATTCTGATGATGCTCGGCGGATTGCTCACACCGCCCAGCACGTCACCGAGCCTGTAGGTTCTCGAACCTGCTCGGCACCGAATGTGCGTGCGCCCCAAGTCGACTCGATCTTCGATGACACATGCCGGACCGCCACGACGAACGGCCCGGCCACGACGTCACGCGTGACGCTCAGGGGCGGCTCAGCGCGCTCGCGTTGGCATTCTCGCCCAGGAGTTCCGATTCCGGCTTACCGGAGAGAATTCCTTCGAGGACGTTCTTGCCGACGGCAGCCTCATCGGGCAGCGGGATCGGGTACTTGCCGTCGAAGCAGGCACAGCACAGGCGGGTGCGCGGCTGCTCGGTGGCCGCGATCATGCCCTCGAGCGAGATATAGCCGAGGCTGTCGGCGCCGATGGAACGTCGCACGCTTTCGACCATCGCCGCTTCCGAATCCTGTGACCCCTCGGCCATTTCCGGCCCCGCGCCGTTGGCGATCAACTCGGCCGGGGAGGCGAAGTCGATGCCGTAGAAGCACGGCCACTTCACCGGCGGGGAGGCGATGCGCACGTGGATCTCCAGCGCCCCGGCCTCGCGCAGCATCCGGATCAGCGCGCGCTGGGTGTTGCCGCGCACGATCGAGTCGTCGACCACGATCAACCGCTTCCCGCGAATCACCTCCCGCAGCGGGTTGAGCTTGAGCCGGATACCGAGCTGGCGGATGGTCTGGCTGGGCTGGATGAAGGTGCGGCCCACGTAGGCGTTCTTCATCAGGCCCTGGCCGTACGGCACGCCGGAGCCCTGGGCGTAACCGACCGCGGCCGGCGTTCCGGACTCCGGGACCGGAATCACCAGATCGGCCTCGACGGGATGTTCGGCGGCCAGCCGGCGGCCGATGTCGACCCGGGTGGCGTGCACCGAGCGACCGGCGATCGTCGAATCCGGCCGAGCCAGATAGACGTATTCGAAGACACAACCCTTGGGTTCGGGGTTGGCGAACCGCAGCGAACGGACTCCGTCGGCGTCGATCGCCAGCAGTTCGCCGGGCTCGATCTCCCGGACGAACGAGGCGCCCACGATGTCGAGCGCGGCGGTCTCGCTGGCAACCACCCAGCCGCGGTCGAGGCGGCCCAGGCACAGCGGCCGCACACCCTGCGGATCCCGCGCCGCGTAGAGGGTGTGCTCATCCATGAAGGTCAGGCAGAAGGCGCCGCGCAGCGTGGGCAGCAACTCCATGGCCGCCTGCTCGATGCTCTTGTCGGCCGCGGCATGGGCCAGCAGCGCGGTCATCACATCCGAATCCGAGGTGGCGGTGATCGCACTGCCCGGCAGGCGGCCGTTGATCAGACCCAATTCCCGGGCCCGCGTCGCCAGCTCGGCGGTGTTGACCAGATTTCCGTTGTGTCCCAACGCAAGTCCGGTGCCGACGGCCGTGGTGCGGAAGATCGGCTGAGCGTTCTCCCAGATGGTGGAACCGGTGGTGGAGTACCGGCAGTGCCCGATGGCGATATGCCCCGGCATCGCCGCCAGCGTCTGTTCGTCGAAGACCTGCGAGACGAGGCCCAGATCCTTGAACACCAGTACCTGCGAGCCGTCCGCGACCGCGATACCGGCGGCCTCCTGGCCGCGGTGCTGCAGTGCGTACAAGCCGTAGTACGTGAGCTTGGCCACATCCTCGCCCGGAGCCCAGACGCCGAAGACGCCACACTCCTCGCGGGGTTCGTTCTCAGGCTCGTCGACTGCGGAGGAGTTTAGGCCTGCGGCGGTCTTCGGGATCGACAGATCGGCGTGGGTCACCGTTTGCTCCCTGTTAGTCGGGCGGGGGGCACTCATCATTCTACGGGTCATCCGCGCGAAACCCACGTCCGGATCCTCCGGGTGGCGAGCTGTTTGCTGCTACGGTTCGTCCGTGGCGAGTATCGACACCGCAGTACAAAGTCGAAATCTACGGCGGCTTATTCCGTTTCGATGGATGTTCCCTGTGGCGGTCGTCTCAGTGGTGGCGGCGTTGTTGGGCCTGCTGTATCTCGACTATGTCGTCGACCCCCAGCGGAATCTGCACGACTTCCCGATCGCCCTGGTCAACCAGGATGTGGGTGAGACGCTCGGCGCGCCCGGCCAGCAGAAACACGTGAACTTCGGCGATCAGGTCGCCGACGGGCTGCGTGCGGCTGTGCCCGCCAACCAGATCGATCTGCGCGTACTGGGGCTGCCGGAGGCCCAGCAGCAGATGCAGAACGGCCAGGTCTACGGCACCGTAGTCATCCCCAGCGATTTCAGTAAGCGACTCGGGATCCTGGGTGTGGGCAGTGTCATACCGGGCGATATCGAGCGGCCGATCATCACCTTGCTGACCAATCCGCGGTCGGGCACCTACGCCACGCAGATCGTGGTGCGTTTCGGGGATCAGGCGCTGCCCCAGATCAACGAGAAGGTGGGACAGCAGCTCACCGAGCAGGTGCGGACTCAGCTCACCCCGGCGCCGGGCGGCCCACCGGCCCCCGAATTGTCCGGTGCTACCCGCCTCACCCTCGCGCAACCGCTGCAGATCCTGGTGCAGGAGTTCCATCCCCTGCCCGGCGGTTCCGGCCAGGGGCTGACGGCGTTCTTCTACGCACTGCTGTTGCTGATGGCGGGCATGCTCGGCGCGATGATCGTGCACACCATGATCGACTCGGCCCTCGGCTTCATACCGACCGAATACGGGCCGTGGTACGTGCACTATCCCGCCACACCCGTCTCGAGACTTCGCACGCTCCTGATCAAATGGGCGGTCATGGCGGTGGCCGCGGTCGTGGTCTCCGCGATCCTGCTCGGCATCGGCGCGGCATTGGGAATGCCGCTGGACAATCCGCTGGGGCTGTACCTCTACGGGGTGCTCGCGATCATCGCGGTCGGCTTCACCGGTATCTCCATCCTCGCCGCGATCGGTTCGGCCGGACTGCTGGTGAACATGATCCTGTTCATCGTGCTGGGCCTGCCGTCCTCGGGCGGCACGGTTCCGATCGAGGCGACACCGAAGTACCTCGGCTGGCTGGCCACCTTCGAACCCATGCACCAGGTGTTCCTGGCGGTGCGTTCGCTGCTGTATTTCGACGGCAACGGCGCGGCCGGTTTCACCCGCGGCTTCTGGATGACCGTGCTCGGCCTCACGATCGGTGTGGTGCTCGGCGTGGTCGTAACGCGCTTCTACGACCGAAAAGGGTTGGAGCGCAAGCCGATCAATCGTACCCAAGCCGCTACGGCCTAGGTCACAGCGCCCGCCCCGGGCTGGGTCACAGCGCGACCAGCGGCAGCCAGCGGGCCAACTCCCCCGCCCGGATTCCGGAGGCGCTCAACGCCCCCGAATCCACCGCGGCGTCGAAATCCAGCAGTCCGGTCGCGAGCAGCAACCACGTCCGCGGGTCGGTCTCGACCACATTCGGCGGCGTCCCCCGGGTGTGCCGCGGCCCCTCGATACATTGCACCGCCACGAAGGGCGGCACCCGCACCTCCACCGAGGCGCCCGGCGCCGCGGCGGCCAGACTCCGCGCGGTCCCACGCACGGCCGCCGCGAGCTCGGACCGTGCCGGCTGGGTCGCCGACTCGTCGCGCAGCCACGCGCCGAGCGCCGCCACCGAATCACGCACCTGAGCAGGGTCCACAGCCGAACGTCGCGCCATTCCACCGAGCGTAGCGAGCCGAACGGACTCAGCGGTGCGATACACCCCGGCCGATGCGCCGGTCACGCAGCGCCACCGCTACTCGCGGCGCCAGCGCGCCACCGGCATTCAGGGCGAGGTGAACGAGCGCCGGTGCCGTCGCACTGCCCGTGCGGCGACGCAGCCAGGAGAAGAGCAGCCCGCCCGCGGCGGTGAAGGCGACAGTGGCTGGGATGCTGTCACCCGCGGACCGTGCCGGATGAATGTGCCACAGGCCGAAAACCACTGCGCCGCCATACGTCCGCACGTACCCCGCGTCGTCGAAGAGCCGGTCCAGCGTCCCCCGGAAGATCAGCTCCTCGCTGTACACGGTGCCCACCGGAATGTGGATGCCGACCCATTCGGCCGTACTCACCTCCGGCTCGCGCTCGGCGAACTCCGCCATTCCATCCCGGATCCCCGGTACGGCGAGCCCGACACCGTAAGCAGTACCGATCGCACCGAATGCCGCTGCGCCCCAAGCCCAACCGCGTCGAGAAAGCCACTCCGGCCGGCCGTCGAATACCGCGGCATACCCGGTCGCGAACGCGGCGTTGGCGACCGTGCGACCCCGTATGCCCGACCCCAGCCTCGGCAGCACGAGATTGCTCCACATCAGGGCGATGCACGACGCCGATAGGGTGCGCGCCACGCTTCGGATGTTCACCGACCCGCACCTCGCGAGTGCACGTTCCAGACGTAGCGCGAGGTTTTCGTCACTGTGCTCATTTCACCGCGCGTTCGAACGCTTCCGACAGTTCCAGCTGCGTCCGGATGTTCTCCTGCAGTCGCGGATTCCAGTCCGGAGGCGGCAGTACCGCGGCCCAGCCGTCGAGGACGAGGGTGCCGTAGTTGTGGCCGTGCCCGTCGCTGACCCCTTGGGCATTGGTCAGATCGGCGGCGACCTGCCAGAAGGTGACCAGCGGCCACCAGCGCATCTGCGTGGACACGTCGGAGCCACGGGGCTCGGAGAGCCAATCCGGTTGGGAGAAGATCAGATCCGGTGACCACCAGACGATGGGGTCGGAGGGATGCTGCAGGTAGGCGATGCGCGGCCGCCGCCATTCCGGTGACGGTTTCGTCAGATCCGCTGCGGTGGAAGCGAATCGAACCACGAGACCGTCGGCGTAGATCGGTTCCACCTCGCGGGTGCCGGGGTCGCGGCGCTCGACGAACTGTTTCCACAGCCGATTGGAATTCGGCGGGCCCACCCAGAGCGCGCCGTCGACCTTGGCGCGCAGATCGGCCAGGCCGTCGAAGGCCGCCTCCGAGCCCTGCGAACCCAGGCTTTCCCCGTACACCAGCAGCTTCGGCCTCGACTGCGCCGGTCGCGCCGACCAGGCGGCGTAGACCGCGTCGAACATCTTCTTCCCCGCCACCGCGACCTTCTGCCGGTCCGCGAGGAACGACAGCACACTCGGCAGATACGAGTACTGCGAGGCGAGGATCGCGGTGTCGCCGCCGTACATGTACTCGAGCGCGCCCGCGGTCGTCGAGTTCACCCATCCGGTTCCGGTGGTGGTGACGATCACCAGCACCTTGCGGTCGAAGGCGTGCGTGCGTTCGAGTTCGGCGACCGCCAGCTGTTCCTGGGTCTGTCCCTCGGCCGCCGATCCGAGACCGACGTACACCCGAACCGGTTCGCGCGCGGGCTTTCCCGTCACCGCGCCGATGCGGAAGGCATCGGGCCCGTGCGAGACGAACCACCGACCCTCCGACCCGAGCGTGTCCCATTTGGCCAGGGACACGGGGCTGCCGGAGCGCTCGGGTTCGGTCGGCTGCACGGCGTACGGCGTCATCTTGTCGTTGCGCACGCTGAACGCCGAGTTGGCGACGGTGAAGAAGGCCTCCGACAACACACCGTTGAACAGCAGCACCGCCACCACGGCCAGCACGATCGCGCCGACGCTCGGGGCCAGTTGCGGCGGCACCCGCACCCAGCGGCTGAGCAGACGGGCGAAGAACCGCACGATCCACCGCACCGTCCGGTAGATCGCCACCACCAGCGCGGCCACCGCGACGCTGAGCCCACCGGTGCGCAGATAGGCGGCGCGCGTGGTGCCTTCCATATCCATCAGGCCGTAGATCTGCCGTTGCCAGTCGGCGGAGAGGACGAGCATGTAGATCGCGGTCAGCAGGCAGATCGTCAGGATCGTCACCTTCACCGCATAGCGAATCCGCAGCGACGGTGCGCGAAAACGCAAGCGCGGCCGGATCAGTCTGCGAAAGCCCCACTCCAGCAGACAGCCCACGCCGTAACCGATGGCGGCGTTCAGACCACTGATCAGACCTTGGAACAACCAGTCGCGCGGCAGCAGTGACGGCGTCACCGACCAGGCGAAAAACACTGTCGCGGTGACCAGGCCGACGTAGTTGAGGGCGATGATGTCGTCCTCGAGCCGGCGCAGCAGCCGCAGGCCCCGCCGATAGACCACAACGCCGCGCGTACGCAGCGTTGTGAGAGTCTCGGCGGTATCGAGCACCCGTCAAGTATGGCGGTCGGCGTGCCGAAATCGGGGACCTCGCCGCGTGAGGCAAACAACGCCTACAGCGGGAATTACCCGGGGTACTCGAGTAGTTCTACGCACGTTCCCCGCGGCCCGGGACCGCAGACTCGACGATATGAGCACTCCCACCCAGCAGAAGAGCAGCCCCGCCTTCCTGGCCCAGGCCGCGATCGCCTTCGGCGTCAGTTTCGTCGCCGCCACCGCGGGCATCGTCTATCTGCCGCTGGATATCTGGCAGCGCGGATTCCTCTTGATGACAACGCTGTTCATGGTCTCGAGCGCCTTCACCCTTGCCAAGGTGATCCGCGACCAGTTCGAGTCCGCGCGCGTCCATCAGCGCATCGACGAGGCCCGCGTGGAAAAGCTGATGGCCGAACACGATCCGTTCCGGGCGTGAGCGGACCGCGTCGCTCCGGGTGGGGCCGCGGTCCGCCTCGGCTCACTCCGCGGAGGCGCCGAACAGCGCGGGCAGCGTGCCCTCGTGGGCGGTGCGCAGTTCGTCCATCGTGATCGAGAACTGGCCCTGCACCTCGACCGAGTCCGAGCCCTGATCCACCACGCCGATGCGCACCCACGGCAGTTCGCGCGCGGTGCACATCTTGGTGAAACGCGTCTCCTCCGACCGCGGGACCGCGACCAGGACGCGTCCGGCCGATTCCGAGAACAGCGTGACGAACGGATCGTCCCCCTCGGGCAGCAGGATGCGCACACCGGTTTCACCGGCCAGCGCTGCTTCGACCACCGCCTGGGCCAGGCCGCCCTCGCTGAGATCGTGTGCGGCGCTGATCATTCCGTCGCGCGAGCCGGCGGTCAGCACCTCGGCGAGCAACTGCTCGCGGGCGAAGTCCACCCGCGGCGGCACACCGCCCAGGTGATCGTGCTCGACCTGCGACCAGATGGATCCGTCGAATTCGTCACGGGTCTCGCCGAGCAGGATCAGCGTCTCTCCGGGCTCGGTACCGAATCCGGTCGGGATGCGCCGGTGCACATCGTCGATGACGCCGAGCACGCCGACCACCGGGGTCGGCAGGATCGCGGTCTGCCCGGTCTGGTTGTAGAAGCTGACGTTGCCGCCGGTGACCGGAATGCCCAGGGCCACACAGCCGTCCGCGAGGCCGCGCACGGCCTGCTGGAACTGCCACATCACGCCCGGATCCTCGGGGGAACCGAAGTTGAGGCAGTTGGTGACGGCCTTGGGCGTCGCGCCGGTGCTGGCGACGTTGCGGTAGGCCTCGGCCAGCGCCAGCTGCGCGCCGGTGTAGGGGTCGAGTTTGGTGTAGCGGCCCGAGGCGTCGGTGGCCAGGGCAATGCCGCGGCCGGACTCCTCGTCGATGCGGATCACGCCCGCGTCGGCATGTTCGGCCAGCACCGTGTTGCCGCGCACGTAGCGGTCGTACTGCTCGACGATCCACTTGCGGCTGCACAACTGCGGGCTGGAGATCATCTTCAGCAGCGTGGCCCGCAGCTCGTCGCCGGATTTCGGCCGGGCCAGTCCGGCCGTGGTGTCGGCGACCAGCGCGTCCTGCTCCTCGGGACGCCGCACGGGCCGCTCGTAGACGGGGCCTTCGTGCGCGACGGTGCGCGGCGGCACGTCCACCACGGTTTCGCCGTGCCACTTCACCACCAGGCGGTCGCCGTCGGTGACCTCGCCGATCACGGTGGCGAGCACGTCCCACTTGTGGCAGACGGCCATGAACGCCTCGACGTTGTCGGGCGTCACCACCGCGCACATGCGTTCCTGCGATTCGCTCGAAAGCACTTCCGCCGGTGTCATATTCGCCGCGCGCAGCGGCACCTTGTCCAGGTCGATACGCATTCCGCCGTCGCCGGCCGCCGCCAATTCCGATGTCGCACAGGACAGTCCGGCACCGCCGAGGTCCTGGATGCCGACCACCAGTCCGGCGTGGTACAGCTCGAGACAGCACTCGATGAGCACCTTCTCGGCGAACGGGTCGCCCACCTGCACGCTGGGCAGTTTCTTACGGCCGGAACCGGATTCGTCACCCGAGAAGGTGTCCGAGGCCAGCACCGACACGCCGCCGATACCGTCCAGCCCGGTCCGCGCGCCGAACAGCACGATCTTGTTGCCGGTTCCGGAGGCGAAGGCCAGGTGCAGGTCCTCTACCCGCATCACACCCGCGCACAGCGCGTTCACCAGCGGATTGCCCTGATAGGAGGCGTCGAAGACGGTTTCGCCGCCGACGTTGGGCAGGCCGAGGGAGTTGCCGTAGCCGCCGACACCGCGCACCACGCCGTCGACCACTCGCCGGGTGTCGGGATGGTCGGCCGCACCGAAGCGCAACTGGTCCATCACCGCGATCGGCCGCGCGCCCATCGCCATGATGTCGCGCACGATGCCGCCGACGCCGGTGGCCGCGCCCTGGTACGGCTCGACGTAGGAGGGATGGTTGTGGCTTTCCACCTTGAAGGTGACCGCCCAGCCGTCACCGATGTCCACCACGCCCGCGTTCTCGCCGATACCGGCCAGCATGGATGCGCGCATCTCGTCGGTGGTGGTCTGGCCGAAGTAGCGCAGGTGCACCTTCGAGGATTTGTAGGAGCAGTGTTCGCTCCACATCACCGAGTACATCGCCAGCTCGGCATCGGTGGGGCGGCGGCCCAGAATGTCGCGGATGCGCGCGTATTCGTCGTCCTTGAGACCCAGCTCCTTGTACGGCTGCGGGGTATCCGGGGTGGCTGCGGCGGCGCTGACGGTGTCGACGTGGACAGTCACGGTGGGCTACCTAGGTCCTTTCGGCCGGGCAAACGTGCAGCTACGAGCTCCGACGCTGGAGTGAGAGACGGAATGCACGCGGATGGGGAATCCAGGCCAGTCTAATGGAGGGCAAACCCAGCCCGACCAGGCAGCACCTGTTCACCGGTACGCTGAGCCGGTGAACGATCGATCCAGGGTCGCAGATCCGGACGAACTGCCCGCGACCACATCGTCCGCGCGGTCCACCGGGGGGCTGACGACTCGGCAGCGACGGCTACTCCTGATCGCGATCGCCCTGTTCGTCGTCTCGGCGATCGTCTCCTGGGCCGCCCACATCTGGACCGGCTACATCGATCTCCAGGTCTACCGCAACGGCGCCCGCACGTGGCTCGACGGCGGCGACCTGTACGGGCCGATGCCCAAGGTCTACGGCATCGGGCTGCCGTTCACCTATCCGCCGCTGGCCGCACTGTTCTTCGCGCCGCTCGCGCTGATGCCGCTCGCCGTCGCCCAATGGTTGGTGCTGCTCACCTCGATGGCGAGTCTCGCGGTCACGTTGTGGCTGGTGCTGGTCCGGATCCGGCCGGAGATGGACCGGTCCACCCGGGTGATCCTGCTGATCGGGGCGCTGGCCGTGCTCGGCCTGTCCGAGCCGGTGCGCCAGACCTACAACTTCGGCCAGATCAATCTGATCCTGATGGCGGCCGTCGCGCTGGACGCACTGGTCCGCAAGCCGTTCTGGCCGCGCGGCATGCTGATCGGAATCACCGTGGCGGTGAAGCTGATTCCGGCCGGCTACCTGCTCTACTTCCTGCTGCGCCGGGACTGGCGCGCGTGCCTCACCCTCATCGGCTCGGCGATCGGCGCGATCGCGCTGGCATACCTGCTGTTCCCGCACGATTCCACCGAATACTGGTTCCACACGCTGATCGATACCGGTCGCATCGGGCCGCCGCAGTACGCGGGCAACCAGTCGCTCAAGGGGTTCGCGTTCCGCCTGGGCGTCTCCGACGGCGCCGCGACGGCTATCTGGATCGGGCTGTCGCTCATCGCGATCGGACTCGCCGCTCTGTGGATGAAACGGCTGCTCGACGCCGGTCACCAGGTGTCGGCGCTGCTGGTGAACTCGGCGGCGGTCCTGCTGGTCTCGCCGGTCTCGTGGTCGCACCACTGGGTGTGGGTCGCCCCCGCCCTGCTGGTCGCGGGCGACCTGATCGCCCGGATGCCGGCCGCGGACGCCCCGGATACGCCGGGACGCGCGGCTCGGCGGCGGCGGATGTGGATCGGGATCACCGCCGCGATCACCGTGCTGTTCATGGTCGGGCCGCAGTGGGTGCTGCCACACAACGCCGACCGCGAACTCCGCTGGGCGTGGTGGCAGCAGATCATCGGCAGCAGCTATGTGCTGGTGACCTTCGCCGCTCTGGTGATCGCGGCGATCGCCTACCGCCCGAGCGGTGTGAGGAACGCCGCGAGCGCCGCCGAATAGGAGGCCACGTCCGCGGCGCCCATCAGTTCGCGCGCCGAATGCATCGCCAGCTGTGGTGCGCCCACGTCGACGGTCGGCATGCCGGTGCGCGCCGCGGTCATCGGGCCGATGGTGGAACCGCACGGCAGATCCGCGCGATGCACGTACCGCTGCAGTGGCACCCCGGCCCGCGAACACGCCAAGGCGAAGGCTCCGGCACCGACCGCATCGGTGGCGTAGCGCAGATTCTGATTCACCTTCAGCACCGGGCCGCCGCCGACCTCGATGCGATGCGAGGGCTCGTGCCGCTCCGGATAGTTGGGGTGGGTGGCGTGGGCCATATCACCGGAGGCACAGATCGAACCGGCCAGTGCCGCAAGGTAATCCGCCCGGCCACCGCCGCGGGCGAGCACGATTCGCTCCAGGATCGCGGGCAGCAGATCCGATTGGGCGCCGCGGTCGGATTGGCTGCCGACCTCCTCGTGATCGAACATCGCCAGCACCGGGGTGATGCCGCCGTCCCGGTCCGCGGCGGTCAGGAACGCCTGCAATCCGGCATAGCAGGTGGCCTGGTTGTCCAGCCGCGGCGCACTCACCAGATCCTGGTCGCGACCGACCACCCGGCTCGGTTCCAGGTCGTGGGTCATCAGTTCCCACCCGAGCACGTCGTCGGCGCGGACGCCGGCCTGCTCGGCGACGTAGGCGATGAACGAGCGCGGCCGCTCCCCCAATCCCCAGATGCCGTTGACGTGGCGTTGCGGATCCAGCGTCACCCCGCGCCGATCCTCGGACAGGTGGATGGCCAGTTGCGGCACCCGGACCAGCGGATCGTCGATGCGGACCAGCCGCTGGCCCAGTGCGTCGCCCTCGCGCACGGTGAGCCGGCCGGAGATGCCGAGATCACGGTCCAGCCAGGAATTGAGCCAGGCGCCGCCGTAGGGTTCCAGGCCGATCAACTGCCAGCCCGCGACGGCCAGATCGGGATGCTGTTTGACACGCAGATTCGGGCTGTCGGTGTGCGCGCCGACCACCCGGAACGCACCCGCCGGATCGGTGGTCGTCGCGGCCCAGGCGACCAGCGATCCGCCGCGGATCACGAAGTAGCGGCCCACGCCCCCGTTCGTCTCCGCCGCCTCGGCCCACGGCCGGGCCTCGGGCAGTTCGGTGAATCCGTGGGCCGTCAATTCGGCTGCCACCGTGCGGCATACGTGAAACGGGGACGGCGAGGCATCGACGAAGGCGCACAGCCCGGAGGCCGTCGCGTGGGTGGAGACCGACATACCGGCGATCCTATCGGCTGCCGGAATTGCCGGATTATCGCCGAGTCGGCGGCCGCGTTCCGAACCGGATCAATCCGACTGAGTCTCGACCATCAACTCGAGCAGCCGCAGCAATTCCGCGTGATTTCGCGCGCCGATTCGTTTACGCAATTCCTCTTCGGCGAGCGACTCCTGCTCGCGCACCGAATCCACGAGATCCTTGCCGCGATGGGTCAAACCGATGAGAATGCGGCGGCGGTCGTCCTCGGCCGCAATTCGAAAGATCAGGCCGCGTTCGGCCAGGGCGTCGGCGTGGCGGGTGGCCGACGAGGGCGGTAGCTGGGCACGAACCGCCAGCTCGCTCATGGTGATGCCGGAGCGGTCGGACAGATTCGACAGCATGGCCCACTGGTCGGCGGTCAGCTGCCTGGCACACAGTGCCGCGTCGAGGTGGCGGAGCCAACCGCGTTCCGCAGCTCGCAGCGCCCCGTGCAGCGTGGCGACGCCACTTACAATGGTCGACATATTTTCCGCCCCATCATTTCGCTCGGATACGAAGAAGGGTACCGAATGTTCTCCTTCGGCGAGAGCCCGGACGAAGTGGTCGAGGTCCTGAATATCGTCCCCCTGCAGGGCCCCGTCGGAATTGTCGCGCCGTCCTGTGAAGCGGCGATTTCCTTGGCTGCGAAAGAAATCAACAGCGGCACAGGAATTCTGGGCCGGCAGGTACGGGTGACGACCATCGACGGCGGCCGCAGTCCGGCCGAGGTGGCCGACGAGGTCTCGGCGCTGCTGGCCACCGGAATGGTCGACGCCATCACCGGCTGGCACATCTCGGCGGTCCGCCAGGCCGTTGCCCGGGTCACGGGCGGGCGGGTTCCGTACCTGTTCGCCAACGTCTACGAGGAGCTGCCGAACGAACCGGCCGAGGTGGTGATGATCGGCGAGGCGCCCAGTGGCCACATCTTGCCGGCCATGCGGTGGTTGTCCCGGGAATTCGGCACCCGCCGCTGGGCGATCATCGGCAACGACTACATCTGGCCGGTGGCCACCGGCCGCGACGTCCGTGCCGCGTACCGCGACGCCGTCCACTACGAGCGCTATGTGCCGCTGGGGACCCGGGACTTCGGCTCGATCCTCACCGATCCGTGCCTGGACCGGGTCGACGGCATCGTGATGTTGCTGGTCGGGATGGACGCGGTCCGGTTCAACCAGCAGTTCACCGCGATGGGCCGGGCCGGGAGGCAACTGCGGGTCAGCCCGGTCGTCGACGAACAACTCCTGCTCGCCGCCGGCCCCGGCGCCAACACCGATCTCTATGTCGCGTCCAGTCTGTTCCCCGATGTGAACGCCGATCCCGACCGGCAGGCGCGGTATCACCGCATGCACGGCCGCTTCGCGCCGAAGCTCACCTATTTCGGCAACACCGCCTACGAGGCGCTGCATACGCTGCGGGCGATGGCCCATGCGGTCGGCTCCCTCGAGGTGCCGCGGATGCGGGCCGCGCTCGAGGACGGCGTGGTGCTGGAGACGCCGTCGGGAGGGCGGATGTACCGCGACAATCACGTGGTCCGCCCGCCCAGCCTGATCGCCCGGGCAGAGGGCGTGGACTTGCGGATACTGGACACCTTGTACTGACGCCGCGGTACCGGCACCTCGCGCGGCTCAGTCCAGCCCGAGCCCCTTGTGCGTGACTTCGGCCGAATCATTCGGTGGCGCAACGGTTTCCGGGCCCGGCGCGGCGAGCAACGGTCGCTCCGGACCGAGCCCCTTGTCGACGGCGGCGGCCCGGACCGCATTCACGACGAACAGCAGCGCCGCCCGGCGTGCCGTATTGGTGCGATAAGCCAGCGAGACGGTCCGGGTGAGCCCCTCGCCGAGCCCGACGATATCCACGCCCGGCGGCCGCAGCGCCAGCCCCAGATCCGAGACCAGCGTGACACCCAGTCCGGCCGCGACCAGCGCCATCGCGGTCGACTGCTCCTCCACTTCGTGGTCGATGCGTGGTTCGACCCCGCCGGACTGGAAGGCCAGCCGGACCGCGTGACCGAAATGGGAGCGAGCGGGCGCGAGGATCCACGGATGTTCCGTCAGATCGGCCAGCGTCACCGTCGGCGCCGGCACCGCTCCGGCCGGCACCGCCGCGTAGAGCCGCTCGACCGCGATCACGGCACGTTCCAGACCGCGGTCCCAGGTCATCGGGTAATTCGAGTAGTCGAGGACGAACGACAGGTCGAGGGTCCCGTCGCGAACCGCGGCAGCCGTCGCCTCCGGTGCGAGTTCCCTGGTCCGCACCAGAATGCCCGGATGGGCGCGGGCGAGCGCGGTGAGCGCGTCGGGCAGCAGCCCCGAGGCGACCGAGGCCCACACTCCGGCGGTGAGTGTCGCCGACACCGACTCACCGGACTCCTCGAGCGCCTGTGTGGCCCGCTCCACCGAGGCGAGGATCTCCTCGGCGTGCTCGGCGAGCAGAACTCCGCGATCGGTGAGTTGCAGCCGGCGCCCGCGCCGCTCGAACAGCCGCAGCCCCACGTCGCGCTCCAACTGAGCCAGCTGTTGCGACACCGCCGAGGCGGTGTAGTGCAGCGCACCCGCGGCCGCGGTGATCGTGCCGCGCCGATGCAGCTCGCGCAGCATGCGCAGGCGAGGCAGCGACAGGTCCATGGCATCGAGCGTAAGCGCTGCGCGGAAACCGTACGCGCGGCCGGCAACGCTGTGCGGACCGCTGTGCAGAAACACTGAACACGGCCGTGAACGAACCGTAAATAGACGTGTGACCGGGTAGGACGCAGGCTGGTGACAGCGAATCACCAGCCGGGACGACGAGGTCCGGACGCCGATCGTCGTGCGACTCGTCGTTCCCCCGCGGATGGTGGTCGGCCATCCGAACGCGAAGGAGAGTTCGCCGTGACGACGATCCACAACCCGGCCGAAGACACCGCACCGACCGTCCCGCCGGTGCCCGCGACCGTTCCGGTCACCCCCGCGATCCGCCGCCCCGAGCCGTATATGCGGCTGCAGTGGACCGATTCGGATACCGGCGCCGTCGGCTATCTCGTCGTCCACACGCTGCGCGGCGGCCTGGCCACCGGCGGCACCCGCATGCGGGCCGGCTGCACGCTGAGCGAGGTGGAGGATCTGGCGCGCGGAATGGCCGCCAAGACCGCGACCTTCGACCTGCCGATCGGCGGCGCGAAGGGCGGCATCGACTTCGATCCGAAGGATCCGCGTGCCATCGAGGTGCTGGAGCGATTCTGCGAGGCCATGCGCCCGTGGATCGACGCGCACTGGGTGACCGCGGAGGACCTGGGGGTCCCGCAGCATCTGATCGACGAGATCTTCGAGAAGCTGGGCCTGGGGCAGAGTTATCACGCCGCGATCCGCCGCGCCGCGGATCCGGCCGCCACCCTGGAACGGGTCCGCGACGGACTGAACGCGGCGGTCGAGGGCGGTTTCCTGCTGGGCGATGTGATCGGCGGTTACGGCGTCGCGCACGCGTGCCTCGCCACGGCCGTCTCGTGGGGCCGGATGCCGGCCGAGACCACGGTCGCGATTCAGGGAGTCGGCACCATGGGCGGCGCGGCGGCCTACTACCTGCACGAGGCGGGCATGCGCGTGACCATGGTGGCCGATGCCGCCGGCGCCCTGTACCGGGCGGGCGGACTCGATATCCCGGCTTTGCTGGAATTGCGCGACGACTACGGCGAGATCGACCGCTCCCGGTTGCCGGCGGATGTCGAGCAGCTGCCGCGCACCGCGGTGCTGTCCGCCGATGTCGACATCCTGGTACCGGCGGCCATTTCGTACGCGATCACGCCGGACAATTCCTTCGACGTGCGCGCCCGCGTCGTCGTCGAGGCGGCCAACGCCGCCACCACACCGGAGGCGGAGGCCATGCTCGCCGCCCGCGGTGTTCCGGTGCTGCCGGACTTCGTCGCCAATGCCGGTGCGGTCGCCTGGGCGTGGTGGCTGCTGCTCGGGGAGGTCGACGACGTGCCGGACAACTCCTTCGATCGCCTGCGTACCACCATGCACACCAAGGTCGCGCGGTTGCTGTCCGCCTGGACCGACCACGGCATCACACCGCGTGACACCGGCCGACGCTGGGCCGACGCCCCGGCGCCGATCATCGCCGCGGTCGTGATCCCCTGAGCGACAGGCCGATCAGGCCGTGATGACGGCCGATCAGGCGGTGGTGACGAGGCTGTCGAGTACCGACAGGAAGATCCCCAGCCCGTCGTCACTCGGCCCGGTCAGCGGTTCGGTGGCGTGTTCGGGGTGCGGCATGAGACCGACGACGCGGCCGTTCGGGGAGGCGATGCCGGCGATATCGCGCTGCGAACCGTTGGGATTGCCGCCCACGTAGCGGAAGACCACCCGGCCCTCACCCTCGAGTTCGTCGAGCACGGCCTGTGAGGCCTGGTAGCGGCCCTCGGCGTTCTTCACCGGGACCAGGATCTGCGCACCCGCTTCGTAGCGCGAGGACCACGCGGTCGCGGTGGACTCCACCCGCAGCCACTGATCGCGGCAGACGAAGTGCAGGCCCTCGTTGCGAGTCAGCGCACCCGGCAGCAGTCCGGCCTCGCACAGCACCTGGAAGCCGTTGCAGATGCCCAGCACCGGCATACCCTTACCGGCGGCCTCGACGACCTTGCCCATCACGGGCGCGAACCGGGCGATGGCACCGGCGCGCAGATAGTCGCCGTAGGAGAATCCACCCGGCACCACCACCGCGTCGACACCCTTGAGGTCCGCGTCGGCGTGCCACAGGCTCACCGCTTCGGCGCCGGCCAACCGGACCGCGCGCGCCGCGTCGACGTCGTCGAGCGTGCCGGGGAAGGTGATGACACCGATTCGCGCAGAGCTGGTCACGGCAGCCGCACCACTTTCCAGTCCTCGATCACCGTGTTGGCGAGCAGGGCCTCGGCGATCTTTTCGAGCTCCGCATCGCTGACGCTGTCGTCGATGTCGAGTTCGAACCGCTTGCCCTGCCGCACATCCGACACACCCGGGAAACCCAGGCGTCCGAGCGCGCCGGCGATGGCCTGACCCTGCGGATCCAGGATCTCGGCCTTCGGCATCACCTCGACCACAACTCGTGCCACGCGTTGCTCCTCAAGCTGGTGGGGGATTACCACAACAGCTTAATCGGGGCTGCTCGCGGGCGCCCCGCCGGGCCGCGGCACCTGCGAGAGACGTCACAGCGCCTGTCGGCCGGCCTCCGCGTGGCCCCTCCGTGGTTACGCAGGCTGCCGCGTCCGGGTCCCCGCTGCGGCCGGAGGCGATAGCGTGAACTCATGCGCATCGCCCACTTCGGTCATTCCTGCGTCCTCGTCGAATTGAACGGCGCGAAGATCCTGTTCGATCCGGGCACGTTCTCGCACGGATTCGAAGGCATCACGGGACTCGACGCGATCGCGATCACCCATCAGCACCCCGACCACATCGATCCGAACCGGATCGAGGCCCTGGTCGACGCGAATCCGAGCGCCCGCCTGCTCAGCGATCCGCAGACCGCACAGCAGCGCGGTGAACCGTGGCAGGCCGTGCACGCGGGCAATATCGTCACCATCGGCGATCTGCAGATCACCGGTGGCGGCGGCAAGCACGCGGTGATCCATCCGGAGCTGCCGGTCGTCGACAACACCGTCTTCCAGCTCGGCAGCGCCGACGATCCGGCGCAGTTCGTCCACCCGGGCGATTCGCTGTGGGTGCCGCCGGTATCGGTCGGGGTGCTGGCGGTGCCCGCGGTCGCGCCGTGGATGAAGATCAGCGAAGCGGTGGACTATCTGCGCGCCGTGGCGCCGCGCACCGCCGTCCCGATCCACTACGGCATCATCGCGCCGGAGGCGCAGGGCATCTACTTCGGCCGCCTGTCCGAAATGCGCCCGGCCGATACCGAATTCGCGCTCATCGAGCCGGAGGACAACAAGACCTTCTAGCGGGCGCGCACCGCGCAGCCACGCCCCCCACCGAGGAGCGCGCCCCTCACCGCGAATACGAGGACAGGAACAACGCCTCCGCCAGCGCCACGTGCTCGATCTCGCTGGGGTCGACACTTTCGTTCGGGGCGTGGATCAGGCATTTCGGCTCCTCGACGCCGAGCAGCATGATCTCGGCGTCGGGATAGGTCTCGGCGAAGACGTTGCACAGCGGAATCGAGCCGCCCTGTCCCTGCATGGTGGCGGTGCGTCCGTACGCGGCGGCGAAGGCGTCCTCCATCGCCAACCGCGCCGGGCCGCCGGTGCCGGATCGGAACGGCGCCCCGGTGCCCTCCGTCTCGACCCGGACGCGCGCACCCCACGGCGTATGCGATTCGATATGTGCGGTAAGGGCTTTCAGGGCCGGAGCCGGATCGACCCCGGGCGGGATCCGCAGATTCAACCGGGCCCGCGCGCTGGGCTGGACGGCCGCCGCCGACCCCACCACCGGCGGGACATCGATGCCCAGCACGGTCAACGCCGGCCGAGCCCAGAGCATGTCCGAGATGGTGCCGCTGCCCAGCACCTGCACGCCGTCGAGGATGCCGGCATCGACCCGGAACTGCTCGACCGGATATTGCGCGCCGTCCCAGACCTGATCGGCCGGCAACCCGGCGACCGTCGTGTTCCCGTGTTCGTCCCGCAGCGTCGCGAGCAGCCGGATCAGCGCGGCGACGGCATCCGGGGCCGCCCCGCCGAACATGCCGGAATGCAATGGGCCGGACAGGGTTTCGACCGTGACGAGCACATTCACGTTTCCGCGCAGGGTCTGGGTGAAGGTCGGCAGGCCCGCCGCGAAGTTGCCGCAGTCACCGATCAGCAGCGCGTCGGCGCGCAGCAGGTCCGCGTGCTGCGGAACGAACTCCTCCAGACCGCCGGTGCCCTGTTCCTCCGAGCCCTCGCAGACCAGCGTGATGCCGACCGGATAACCCTTGTCTCCCAGAGTCTTCCGCAGTGCCCGCAGAGCGGTCAGGTGGACGACGATATTGCCCTTGCAGTCGGCCGCGCCGCGCCCGTACCACCGGCCGTCGCGTTCGGTGAGCTCCCACACCGGAGTCTCCCAGGCCGCCTCGTCCACCGGCGGCTGCACGTCGTAATGGCTGTACAGCAGCACCGTGGGGGCTCCGGCCGGAGCCGGGTACCGGGCCACGACCGCCTCGCTGCCGTCGGGCGTCTCGTACAGGCCGACGTCGGTGAGACCGAGGTCGGCGAAGGCGTCGGCGACCCATCGCGCCGCCCGATGACATTCTTCCGGCGGAAACTGCCGCGCATCGGCCACGGACCGATACGAAACCAACTGGGCCAGATCGGCTTTCGCCTGCGGCATCAGCGCCCGCACCTGTTCGCGCAGGGCCGCCGTCCGAGAATCGTCGGTCATTCACCCAACCTAACCCTCTTTCCGGGACCGGCCGCATCGGCGTCGGGCGCGGCGCGGGACGGAATTCGCCCGATTTCTCCCTGCGGTTCATGGCCGACCCGCCACCGCAGCGGGCATGATGAAGGAGAGCTCGACCGCGATCCGACCACCGGAGAGGACGAGATGTCTGCATCATCGGAATCCGACGACCTGTTCGCGATGCCCGATCTGGATCGCGGCGCACCCAAGACCCACTTTCCACATCGCGAGATGCCGGCCCCGGAGGCCTATCAGATCGTGCACGACGAGCTGATGCTCGACGGTGTGTCGCGGATGAATCTGGCCACCTTCTGCACCACCTGGATCGACGATCACGCTCGCCGGCTGATGGCGCAGAGCCTGGCGAAGAACATCGTCGACAAGGACGAGTATCCGCAGACCGCCGAGCTCGAGCGCCGGTGCGTGCGCATGGTCGCGGACCTGTGGCACTGTCCCGATCCCGGCTCGACGCGCGGCACCTCCACCATCGGGTCCAGTGAGGCGGCGATGCTCGGCGGGCTGGCCGCGAAGACGCGCTGGCGCAAGAACGGCGGGCAGGGCGTCCCCAATTTCGTCTGCGGTCCGGTGCAGGTGTGCTGGGAGAAGTTCGCGCGCTATTTCGACGTCGAGATCCGGCAGGTGCCGCTGCGGGGGGACCGCTATACGCTCGAGCCGGACGACATTGCCGCACACTGCGATTCGAATACGATCATGGTCGTCGCGACGATGGGTCAGACCTTCACCGGACTGTTCGAGGACGTCGCCGCGATGAGCGCGGCCCTCGACGACCTGCAGGCCGGCACCGGCCTGGACATCCCCCTGCACGTCGACGCCGCCAGCGGCGGATTCCTCGCCCCGTTCACGGCGCCGGACCTGGTCTGGGACTTCCGGCTCGAGCGGGTGAAGTCGATCAACGCCTCCGGGCACAAAACCGGCCTGGCTCCGCTGGGCGCCGGCTGGGCGCTCTGGCGCACGGCCGCCGACCTCCCGGACGAGCTGGTGTTCAACGTCGACTACCTCGGCGGCAGTATGGCCACCTTCAACCTGAATTTCTCCCGCCCCGGCGGCCAGGCCATCACCCAGTACTACGACTTCATCCGGCTCGGCCGCACCGGCTATACCCGGCTGCAATCGGCCATCTACCGGGTCGCCGAACATCTGGCCCACGGCCTCACCGAGACCGGATTGTTCGAGATGATCCACGACGGCACGCCCACGCGGGGAATCAGTGCGGTGTCGTGGCGGCTGCGCGAAGATCCCGGCTTCAATCTGTACGACCTGTCCGAACGCCTGCGCTCGCGCGGCTGGCTGATAGCCGCCTATCCGCTACCGGCCGACCGGCAGGACGAGACGATCATGCGGGCGGTCGTCCGGCACGGCTTCACCCACGATATGGCCGATCTGCTGCTGGCCGATATCGACCGCTGCGTCGATCAGCTGAAGAAGCATCCGCTGTCCACCTCGCTGACTCGCAAGGAGGCGGGCGGCTTCACCCACGACGCCACGGCCGCGGTATCGGACCGGACGATCGTCACCGAGGTGCGGGACATGCTGCGCGCGGCCGGAGAGGACCCGGCGCAGATTCGCTGATGTCGAGCGCGCTCATGCCGCGTGCGGCATGGCGTACGGTTCCCACCGGTAGACGTCCGGAACCGCCTCGTGGAACAGCGCCAGATCGACCGCGTCGAGCATGGCCTGATGGGGACCGGGCCGGGACAGTTGCGCCGCCGAGACGGCCAGTCGCAGCGTTCCCCCGCGTCGCGCGATGCGGGCCGCGCTCATGATCAGTGCGTGGCACCACCACGGTTCGGCCCGGAAACCCTCACCGACGCCGTGCACCCAGCAGCGCTGTGCCGTGTCCCGTTCCAGGTCGTGGATGGCGGTCAATCCCAGCGCCAGGCGGAAGCCGACCTCGGGCAGGGCGGCGACGGCGCCCTCGGAGGCCGTCCAGCGCGGGGCGGCGAACAGCCGGGTGCGCAGGCCGATCTGCTCCATCACCCGGTCGGCGGCGGTGAGGCGCAGGCGCGCCTCGTGCTTGGGCAGCGCGGCGAATTCTGCGCGGCGGCGTTTGGTCGCGGCCTGGTCGTAGCCGTGCAGCACGATCGCGTCACCCGCGCCGCGCCGGTCCCGCAGCCACTGCTGGGTGCGCGGATCCTCGGTGAGCCGGTATTTCCCCTTCAACCGCGGCGCCACCAGCAGCGACAGCCGTACCCCGCGGCCGTCCATCTCCGCGGCGAAGGCGCGCGCCTGTTCCAGTGTGGTGTCGCGAATACCCGACACCGAGACGATCAGCTGCCCGAACCCCCGGTCGTTGCCGCTCATGCCTCCACTGTGCGCGCGGCAGGTGTCGGCCCCGTGCAGCCGAAGTGACGCCCCGACGAATTCCCGGAGTGACACCCGGCCGCACGATCCGGCAACCGGCAACCGTCAGCCGACCTCGCCGAGCCCGACCCGATCGAGCACCCAGGCGTATTCGAAGGCGACTTCCTTCCACTTCTCGTAGCGGCCGCTGACGCCACCGTGCCCGGCGCTCATCTCGGTCTTCAGCAGGAGCTGGGAATCACCGGTCTTCGTGGCCCGCAGCGCGGCGACCCACTTCGCGGGCTCGACGTAGAGCACGCGGGTGTCGTTGAGGCTGGTGATCGCCAGGATCGCCGGATAGTCCACGGCCGCCACGTTCTCGTACGGCGAATAGGACTTCATATAGGCGTAGACCTCCGGATCCTCCAGCGGATTACCCCACTCGTCCCATTCGATGACCGTCAGCGGCAGCGACGGGTCCAGAATCGAGGTGAGCGGATCCACGAACGGCACATTGGCGAGGATGCCCGCGAACAGGTCGGGCGCCAGATTGGCCACCGCACCCATGAGCAGCCCGCCCGCACTGCCACCGTCGGCCACCAACACCTGCGGCGTGGTGACGCCGGTATCGACGAGATGCCGTGCGCAGGAGACGAAGTCGGTGAAGGTGTTCTTCTTGGTGAGCGTCTTGCCGTTCTCGTACCACAGCCGCCCCATCTCGCCACCGCCGCGCACATGGGCGACCGCGAACACCATGCCGCGGTCGAGCAGCGACAGCCGCGACACCGAGAAACCCGGATCGATACTGGCCTCGTAGGAGCCGTACCCGTAGAGCAGCAACGGCTTCGGGTCCGCACCCTCGCTGTCGCGGCGGCGCACCACCGAGATCGGAATCCGGGTGCCGTCGGCCGCGGTCGCCCAATCCCGGTGCTGCACATAGTCGTCCGGGTCATAGCCGCCGAGCACCTGCTGCTGTTTGCGCAGCATCAGTTCCCCGGTGGCGGGCACGTAGTCGAAGACCTGCATCGGGGTGATGAACGAGGTCACGCCCAGCCGCAGCGTCGGCTGCGCCCACTCCGGATTGGAGCCCACGCCGGCGGAGAACAGTTCCAGGCCGAATTCCAATTCGCGCAGCTCGCCGTAGCCGTCGGAAGTCAACGGCCACACCGCGACTCGCGGCAGGGCCTCGCGCCGATACGAGAGGACGAGATGGTCGCGGAAGCAGTCGACGTCCTCGAGCCGCACATCGTCGCGATGACCGATCAGCATGGTCATCGCGGCCGGATCGTCCACCGGCGCCTCGGTGAGCACGAAATTCTCGGCCTTCACACCGTCGACCACGTCGTTGTGCAGGATCAGCAGCCGGTCCTGCCCGCCGATCACCGCGTGTTCGGCCGAATACTCCACACCCTCGCGGCGCGGCAGCAGCACCCGGAATTCGCCCTCGGGATCGTCGGATTCGAGGATCCAGCCCTCGGTGGTGATCTTCGACCCGACCCAGATCATCAGGTACTTCTCGGAGCGGGTGGCGCCGATGCTGACCCAGTAGCGCTCGTCGGGCTCGTGGAACACCTTGACGTCGTCGGACTGCGCGGTGCCGAGGCGGTGGCGCCATACGGTGTCGGGCCGCCACGATTCGTCGACGGTCTGATAGAACACGTGGGTTCCGTCCAGTGACCAGGTCGCCCCCGGCGCGGTGCCCGGAATTTCGTCGCCGAGCAGCTCGCCGCTGCGTAAATCCTTGAACCGCAGCACATATCGCTCGTCACCGACGGTATCGGTGGAGTACGCCAGCAGCGTGCCGTCGTGACTGATCGAATAGGCGCCGAGGGCGAAGAAATCGTGCCCCTCGGCCAGCACGTTGCTGTCGAGCAGAATCTCCTCACCGGGAATCTCGATATCGACGTCGAGTTGCGGCGGGGTCCAGTCGTCGACGTCGGTGATCGGGCAGCGGCAGTGCACGCCGTACTGCTTGCCTTCGAAACTGCGCGAGTAGTACCAGTACTCGCCCAGCCGCGCCGGGACCGACATATCGGTCTCCTGGGTGCGCGATTTGATCTCGTCGAAGATGCGCGCGCGCAGCGGGGCCAAGTGCGCGGTCTGGGCGTCGGTATAGGCGTTCTCGGCCTCGAGATGGGCGATGACCTCGGGATCGTCCTTGTCCCGCAGCCATTCGTAGGGATCGACGAAGGTGTCACCGTGATGGACGCGTTCGGCCGGGACCTGTTTGGCCACCGGCGGGGTCACCGCCACCGCGGCGTCGCCGGCGTTCTGGATGGTTCCGGTACCACTGTCGAGAGCCATGGTGACCACCGTAATCGCGGCAGGCCGTTCCGGGCGCGCACCCCCACACCCGCCGACAGAATGCATCGGCGAGGACGGGAGTGCGAGCTCGGCCCGCGTTACCCCAGGCCGGTGGTCCGCGGTGCGGGCCGGCGCAGGTCACGCCCGTTGCCGCGGGCCGAACGACGAGATTCCATCAGGAAGAACAGTGCGGCTTTGCGGCGCGGGCATTGGTCGGTGGGACAGCTGCTGTGACTGTGCAGGATGTTGTGCGCCTGCTCGACGGTGAGGTGCCGGGGCACCACCGCGCAACTGTCGAAGACGGGTGCCATGCGGTGCTCCATCCTTGTCGTCCGTTCAGTGCGGCAGGGCACGCCCTCTCGGTCTCTTGACCAGTCGACGCCCTCCAACTGCCACAGTGAATGGGGTTTCCGATCAGGTTGCGGCGTAAACCAGCGGTGTTGCCGAGACGAGTAGACGAATGCCACATTTCGCAGGTCGGCATATCGGTGTGATCCCGGCCATGCCGGTATGCGCGGATTCGGAAACGACGCCGGTGCGGCGGCTACCGACCGCCTACTCTCGGGGACGGCAGCGCCCGCACGGATCCAACGGGCAATCACTTCGATGCAGGAGCACAGGTTGGAAGCGAAGAATCGCGAGATCGAACCCGGGGCGGTCTGGCAGCGCAGCGGCGACGGGGAGGGCGGTGTCGAGGTGGCCTTCCTGGCCAGCGGCAATATCGGGCTGCGTGATGCCAAGAATCCGGACGGGCCTGCGCTGATCTTCACTCCCGGCGAATGGCGGGCGTTCGTCGCCGGCGCGAAGGACGGCGAATTCAACCGGCCGGGCGCGCAACCGCACTGAACGCAGCGCACTGGATCTCCGGGGCCTCGCCCGGTCGCGCTGGGTGTCCCGCGCCGATCGGACGTCGGGCCCCGGCGATCAGGCCCCGATCGCCGCGCCGATTGTCGGCCAGGACGCGTGCAGATAGTCCTGCCAATACGACCAGGAATGCGTCCCCACCGGACTGTGATCGACCCGGGCCGGGATTCGCATGCCACGCAGCCGCTGCTCGAAGGCGGTGACGCAGACGTCCACGCCTGCCTCGATCGGCCCGCCCAGGACGATGTTCTCCGGCAGCTGCGGTTTGATCTCGGTCTCGTGCGGACCCGGGATACCGGTGCCGGTGGACAGGTAGAGGGTCTTGCCGCGCAGCCGATTCGCCAGCAGCGCCGGATCGTGGGCGCCCCATTCCGGACTTCCGGGCGCACCCCACATATCGAACGGATTGCCGCCGCGATTGGCGATCGAGAACATGATCGCGCCCTGCGCGATGCCCAGGTCCGGGCACGCGCTGTATCCCGCCACCGCCTCGTACAACTCCGGATGGCGAACGGCCAGGACGAACGCCGCGATGCCGCCCATCGACAGGCCACCGATCGCGTTCACGCCGTTGCCGGAAAACGTGGCGTCGATGATGGGCGGAAGTTCGCGCGTCAGGAAGGTTTCCCACTGGTAGCGGCCGAAGTGCGGATCGTCGCGCTGCCAGTCGGTGTAGTAACTCGCCTGCCCGCCGATCGGCAGCACCACGTTGACGTTCTTACCGTGGAAGAAGGGTTCGGCATCGGTGGCATTGGTCCAGGTGCTCTGCTGCACACCGGGATCGAGCCCGTCGAGCAGATAGTAGGAGGGCCGGGGACCCCCACCGGCCGGATGCAGCACCTGAACCTGGATAGTGCGTCCCATGGCTGGGGAGTCGATGAACAGCGCCGTCCGGGTCGGGCTCATATCGTTTTCCCCGACCACCCGCGCCGCCGATGCGCGTGGCTGTGGGCCCATCCAGGGACCGAAGACGCCCAGTCCGACTGCCAGCACAACCGCAGCAACGAATGAACGTCGCATGTCCCCACCTCCGTCAACCCACCACAACTGCTACTTAAAGTAACGCATACTATGGCGTCGCGCGGAGCTTTCGGCCTCCCGGCGTTTCCTCAGCAAATCACCCGGCCCGCAGCAAAACTCAGGTGAGCCACCACTTTCCATCCTGTCCGCTCGCGGGATTCGGTTGCGCCCGCCCGACCGCGCCCCGGATCGATGCGGCCAGATAGTCCAGGTCCGCACGCGGCGGGGTCGTCGCGCGATTGCGCAGCCCGAAGCCGTCGCCGGGCGTGCGCGGAATGACGTGCAGATGGACGTGGAAGACCTCCTGCCCGGCCGTAACACCGTCTGCCAGAAAGAGATTCACCCCGTCACAGCGCACCTCGGACTGCCGCAGCGCGGCCGCCAGACGCTGCGCGACCTGAAAGAGCTTGCCGCCGATCGCCGGATCGAGTTCGGCCAGGCTGCGCGCCGGAATCTTCGGAATCACCAGCAGATGACCGGGTGTCATGGGACGGATATCCATGAAGGCGAGAACGTCGTCGTCCTCGTAGACCTTGGACGAGGGCGCCCGCCCGGCGACGATATCGGCGAAGATCGTATAGGGGTCCATATCCGGCAACCCTAGTCGTCGATTTCGCCTGCGCCGCCGCACCATTCGCACGGCGCCGAGCACGCGCGAGACCACCGCGCGAACGGCGGCGCCGGGCGGTTGCGGTGCCGCGACCATCGGTCCGGCGGCGGTTACAGAATCGGCGAGGGGGTGTAGCGGGCGGCCTCGGGATTCGCGTCGATCAGCTTCTGCACCTGCGCCACCACATCGCCCACCTGTGCCTCGGCGGCTCCGATGAACGCCGTCCGATCGGCCAGGGCAGCCTCGAGTCCGGCCCGGTCCAGCGGCATCCGGTCGTCGGCCGCCAGGCGGTCCAGCAGATCCGGTTCGCGCCCCTGCTCCCGCATGGCCAGCGCCACCGCGACCGCGTGCTCCTTGATGACCTCGTGCGCACTCTCGCGCCCGACCCCGGCCCGCACGGCCGCCATCAGAATGCGGGTGGTGGCCAGGAAGGGCAGGTATCGGTTGAGCTCACGCTCGATCACGGCCGGGTAGGCGCCGAATTCGCCGAGGACGGTCAGGAAGGTTTCCATCATGCCGTCGATGGCGAAGAACGCGTCGGGCAGCGCGACCCGGCGCACCACGGAACAGAACACATCGCCCTCGTTCCACTGCGCGCCCGCCAGTTCGGCCGCCATCGAGCCGTAACCGCGCAGCACCACCTGCAGACCGTTGACGCGCTCGCAGGAGCGGGTGTTCATCTTGTGCGGCATCGCCGAACTGCCGACCTGCCCGGGCTGGAAACCCTCGGTGACCAGTTCGTGCCCCGCCATCAGCCGCACCGTGTGCGCGAACGACGAAGGGCCCGCGCCCAATTGGACCAGCGCGGAGATCACGTCGTGGTCCAGGGAGCGGGGGTAGACCTGGCCGACACTGGTCAGCACGGTCGCGAAGCCCAGATGCCCGGCGACCTTCTGCTCCAGCTGGGCGAGTTTGGCGGCGTCGCCATCGAACAGATCGAGCATGTCCTGCGCGGTGCCCATCGGGCCCTTGATCCCGCGAAGCGGATACCGGTCGATCAGCTCGCGCACCCGGTGCAGGGCGATCAGCACCTCGTCGGCCGCACCGGCGAAGCGCTTGCCCAGGGTGGTCGCCTGTGCCGCCACGTTGTGCGAGCGACCGGCCATCACCAGCGACTGGTACTCGGCGGCCCGCTCCGCCAGCCGCGCGGCGACCGCGACGCCGTGTTCGTAGACGTGTTCCAGCGAGAGCCGGATCTGCAACTGCTCCACGTTCTCGGTCAGATCCCGGCTGGTCATGCCCTTGTGGATCTGCTCGTGCCCGGCGAGGGCGTTGAACTCCTCGATGCGCGCCTTCACATCGTGGCGGGTGATCCGCTCGCGTTCGGCGATCGAGGCCAAGTCGACCTCGCCCAGCACCCGCTCGTAATCCTCGAGGACCTCGGGGGTGACCGCCTCGGTACCGGCGGCGCCGAGTTCGGTCTGGGCCCGCAGCACCTCGAGCCACAGCCGGCGCTCCAGCACGATCTTGTTCTCGGGCGACCACAACTGCACCAGCTGCGGGCTCGCGTACCGGGTGGCGAGGACGTTCGGGACAAGACTCACGAACAGTCAGTCTAATGTTCGATGCCTGCTCGGTTGCTGGGGCATGGCCGCGGGCAGGTGCTGCGCCGCGGCC
Organism: Nocardia sp. AB354; assembly: GCF_049538315.1. Classification (NCBI taxonomy): domain Bacteria; kingdom Bacillati; phylum Actinomycetota; class Actinomycetes; order Mycobacteriales; family Nocardiaceae; genus Nocardia; species Nocardia sp. AB354. The sequence goes on from NZ_JBMVFU010000029.1 coordinate 80,732, forward strand.
GGTGGCACGGTCTGCGCCGCCATCAGCGGTTGCGGCACCGGCGGAGCGATCACATCGATCAATTCCAGCAGCGCGCCGCGGGCGGTCCGGCGCGGTTGCGGATCGGATTCGGCCAGCGCGGCGACCACCGCACCGTCGACCACCGCCACCAGCCGGCGCAACTGATCGGTGCGCACCATCCGATCGGATCGGCGCAGCACATCGGCCAATAAGTCCTCGAGCTGGGCGCGTAACCGCAGCTGCACCTCGCGTAGTTCCGGATGCCGGGCCGAGGCCACCGACCGCTCGTAGCGGGCGATCAGCCGCCCGCGGGCGAATTCGTCGGGGCCGTCGGTGCCGACCATCAGATCCACGATCAGGTCGACGGTCGCCTCGGCGCCGCGTTTGCGGTGGGTGACCTCGCCGATCCGGCGGCGCATCGACTCGAGTTCGGCATTGCCGCTGAACTCGACCGCGCGCGCGATCAGATCCTCGAGGGATTCGAAATAGTAGGTCGTGGATGCCAGGGGCAGATCCGCGCGCGTCGCCACCGAACGGTGGCGCACGGCATCGAAGCCGCCTTCGAGTAGCAACTCCGCGGCAGCCGCAACCAACGCTTGGCGACGCCTTTCGCCTTTCGGGGTCGTCGCGGTGATCACCGTGTCATCGTGCCAGTCATCATCGGTTCATCCGTGCCAAATCGGTGCGATCTGTGCAAATCTGTGCGTCTGTGCAATCCCGGCCGAATCGTTGCTGTGCAATCGACCATGGGACCGCGCAAATTTCCGGGATCCGATCCGAGCGGACAGCCGGGATCGGTTCGAAATAGCAAGGGTTGAAATCACAACCCGAATCATTTGTACCGCATCCACGCGCTCCGGTGGGCCGGTACGGAAAGTCTGTGCGTCAGCTCAGATATCGGCCGAGTCGCACCAGCGCCTCCTCGATATCCGCGGTGGCGCCGGCGAAGGAGAATCGGACCGTGCGGTGTCCGTTACGGGTGTCGAAATCGATACCGGGCGCGAGGGCGACACCCGTGTGCGCCAACAGATCCGCGCACCAGCGCGTCGAATCCTGGCTCAGATGACCGATATCGGCGTACGCGTAGAAGGCGCCGTCGGCAGGCGCCAGATCGCTGATGCCGAGGGCGGGCAGCCCCTCGAGCAGTAACGACCGGTTGCGGGCATAGCGGCGGACGTGCCCGTCCAGTTCGGATTTGGCTTCCGGGCCGAACGCGTGCGCCGCCGCGAATTGCGAAATGGCCGGCGGGCAGACGGTCATATTGGACGCCAGCCGCTGCAGCGCCGGGCGCAGCCGCGCGGGTGCCAGCATCCAGCCCAGCCGCCAGCCCGTCATCGAGAAATACTTCGACACCGAACCGATCACCACCGACTCGCGCGAGGTCTCCCACGCCGAGCTCACCGGTTCGGTGTCGCCGTCGACGCCCGAATAGGCGATGCCGTGATAGATCTCGTCGGAGATCAGCAGCGTGCCGTGCTCGTCGCACCAGCGGGCCAGGGCCGCCAGCTCGTCCGGGGCGATCATGGTGCCGGTCGGGTTCGCCGGGCTGGCCACGATCAGGCCGGCGGGCGGTTCGGGCAGCTCCTCCAGCATCGCCACCGTCGGCTGGAACCGGGTGTGGGGGCCGCAGTCGAGTTCGATCACCCGGCAGCCCAGGGCCGTGAGGGTGTTGCGGTAGGCCGGGTAACCCGGGCGAGCGACCACGACGGTGTCGCCGATGTCGAATGCGGCCAGGAAGATCAGCGTGAACGCGCCCGAGGAGCCGGTCGTGATCACCACGTCGTCGGACTCGACCTCGACGCCGTAGGTGTCACGATGATGGGCCGCGATGGCCGAGCGCAATTCGGGGATGCCGAAAGTCTCGGTGTAGCCGAGTAATTCGGCGTCGAGGGCCGCCTGGGTGGCGCGGCGCACCGGCACCGGGGCGGGCGTGGAGGGCTGGCCCGCCGCCAGGACCAGCACGTCGCCGTGGGTGCGGGCGCGTTCGGCCGCGGCCTTCCAGACGTCCATGACGTAGAAGGTCGGAACGGTGGACCGCCGGGATTCACTGCGCACCAGACGACGGTAGAACACCGCCTCGGCAGGCCGGCGCGCAGTCCGTTCCCGGGCACCGGGCGCCTGAGACGTTGCTGTGCGCCGCCGCGCCTGCCTGCGTGTCCGGGCGGGCCCCTGTTATCGTCGGCAGAATGCCTGACCAGGCACGCCGCGCGAAGTCGTACCAGGGGGGCTGGACCGTGATCCGCCCCGACTGGCGAACGACGCTGCGCCGCGACCGTCCCTCGATCGCGCGTCGCCTGCGTTCCTCGGCCCGCCGATCGCGTGAATTCGGGCAGGTCGCGGCGGTCGAATGGCGCACGCGGGTGGAACGCTGGTGGCAGATGATGCGGGATCGACACTGGCGCGAGGAATTCGAGAGCCTGTGGCCCCGGCTGCGCGGCTGGGTCGGCGAGCATCGGGTGCTGGTGATCGGCATGGTCGTGGTCGGACTGTTCGCCGCCGCCGACACCGTGGCGCCGCAACCGGTCGACTCGACGCCGAAACCCGGTGCGGCACAGCGGATCGCGGTGGCCTATCCGCTACAGGTGCAGGCCGAACCCGAAACCAGCAAGCGCTATCTGACCGCCATCGACAACGGCGAGCGCATGCGCGAGGCGCAGGTGGTCGCCGCGGCGTCGCGGGCCACCCTGGAACGCGCGAAGGCCGAAGCCGCCGCGGCGGTCGCCGGGACGCCGCAACCCTGGCTGTCCGGGCCGGCCACCACGATTCCCGGCGGCATCCTCCCGGGCGGAATCGCCCCGGGCATCGGCGGTTTCGCCCTGCCCGCGCGCGGCGTGTTCACCTCCGGGTACGGGGGCCGGTGGGGCACCTTCCACTACGGGATCGATATCGCGGCGCCCATCGGTTCGCCGATCTACGCCGTCGCCGACGGCACCGTCATCGACGCCGGGCCGGCGCAGGGCTTCGGACTGTGGGTGCGCATCCGCCACGACGACGGCACCATCTCGGTGTACGGCCACATGTACGACTTCTCGGTGTCGGTCGGCGAGCGGGTGCGCGCCGGTCAGCAGATCGCCCGCATCGGCAACCGCGGCGATTCCACCGGCCCGCACCTGCACTTCGAGATCCTCATCGGCGGACAGCACGTGGACCCGCAGCCGTGGCTCGCCATGCACGGCATTCAGGTCGGCTGAACCCGGCGGGCTCGCTTCGGCCTCCGTGCGCTTCGAAACCGATGGGGCCGAAGCCGATTCGGCTACACGCGGGTGGGGAGCGAGATGCGGTCCTCGACGGCGGCGAGACCGATATCGGTGCGGAAGTGGCTGCCGGGCAGTTTGATTCCCGCGATGCGTGCGTAGGCGTTCGTGCGAGCCTCGGTCAGATCCCCGCCTGTGGCAACGACATTCAGCACACGCCCGCCGGCCGACAGCAGTGCGCCGTCCGCGCGCAGCGCCGTACCGGCGTGCAGCACTTCGGCATTCGCGCTTCCCTCCGAGGCCGGGGCGCTCTCCGTACCGGAGATGACGTCACCGGTGCGGGGGCGGCCCGGATAGTTCTCCGCGGCCAGCACCACCGTGATCGCCGCGCCGTCCTTCCAGACCGGCGCCTGCGCCTGCGCCAGCGTGCCGGTCGCGGTGGCGTGCAGCAGGGCGCCGAGCGGACTGTCGAGCAGCGCGAGCACGGCCTGGGTCTCGGGATCGCCGAAGCGGCAGTTGAATTCGACGACCGCTGGTCCGGCCTGGCCGATCGCCAGACCCGCGTAGAGCAGGCCGGAGAACGGGACGCCACGCCGAACCATTTCGGCGGCAACGGGTTTCACCACATCGTCGACGATTTCGGTGACGGTCTCCGGCGGCAGCCACGGCAGCGGGGTGTAGGCGCCCATACCGCCGGTGTTGGGGCCGGTGTCGCCGTCGCCGACGCGCTTGTGGTCCTGCGCGGGCAGCAGCGGCACCACGGTCTCGCCGTCGACCAGGCAGAACAGGGAGACCTCGGGACCGTCGAGGAACGATTCCAGCAGCACCGGATGGCCCTGCTCGAGCAGTTCGGCACCGTGGTCGCGGGCCGCGGACCGATCGGCGGTGACCACCACGCCCTTACCCGCGGCCAGCCCGTCGTCCTTGACGACCCAGGTCGGCCCGAAGCGATCCAATGCGGCGTCGAGCTCGCCCGGATGATCGACGACCTCGCTGTGCGCGGTGCGCACCCCGGCCGCGGCCATCACGTCCTTGGCGAACGCCTTCGATCCCTCGATCCGCGCGGCGGCGGCCGACGGTCCGAAGCAGGCGATCCCCGCCGCCCGGACCGCGTCGGCGATACCGAGCACGAGCGGCACCTCGGGACCGATCACCACCAGATCGGCGGCGAAATCCCGGGCCAGGCCCACGACGGCCTCCGCGCTGGCCGGATCGACCGCGCGCACCTCGGCGACCTGGCCGATCCCCGGATTGCCGGGCGCGGCCGCGATCGCGGTGACCCCGGGATCCCGACGCAGGGCTTCCACCAGGGCGTGTTCACGGGCTCCGGATCCGATGACGAGTACGCGCACGCGTGACAGCTTAGGGGACGCAGGTGAACAGCAGATGCGGGTACCGGGAGGACAGCCCGCCGCCCCGGCCACCGCCTCCCGGCCGGGCGGGGCAGTATGAAACCCATGCCATCTGTATTCAGCGCGATCATTGCCGGACAGCTGCCGGGGCGGTTCGTGTGGGAGGACGAGGAATTCGTCGCCTTCCTGACCATCGCTCCGGTCACCCAGGGTCATACGCTCGTGGTTCCTCGCAAGGAGATCGACCAGTGGCAGGATCTGGATCCCGCCACGTTCGCGCGGATCAACGAGGTCGCTCAGAAGATCGGCCAGGCGGTGCGCAAGGCGTGGGACGCGCCGCGCGCGGGCCTGCTGATCGCCGGGCTGGAGGTGCCGCACCTGCACGTGCACGTCTTCCCGGCGTTCGAGCTGGGCGATTTCAACATCTCGGGCGCGGACACCGATCCGAGCCCGGAATCGCTGGACGAGGCGCAGGACAAGATCAAGCGGGCGCTGCGCGATCTCGGCTACGGCGCGAACGTCCCGGCCTGACGCACCGAGCCTGAATCACTCCTGCGACCGGGGCAGGCGCACCGCGAAGGTGGTGCCCTGTCCCACCGCGCTGTGCACCGAGACCGTGCCGCCGTGCGCGGCGACCAGCGCCTGCACGATCGACAGACCCAGTCCGGTGCCACCGCTGTCGCGGCTGCGTGAGGTGTCGGTGCGGTAGAAGCGTTCGAAGATGCGCTCGGCGTCCTCGGTGGGCAGGCCCGGCCCGGTGTCGGCGACCTCGATGACCACCTCGTCCGGAGCGGGTGTCAGCGCGACGGTGACCGCCGCGTCGGGCGGGGTGTGGATCAGCGCGTTGTTGACCAGATTGCCCAGCACCTGACGCAACCGCGCTTCGTCGCCACGCACCTCCAATGTCCCCGTCCCCGGGCGTATTTCGAGGTCGATGGGCCGACGGGGCTCCTCGGGTCGCTGGGCCGCGTCGACGGCGCGGGCACTGTGCACCGCATCGCTGGCCAGTGCCAGCAGATCCACCGGCCGGCGTTCCACCGGGCGCTGCGCGTCGAGGCGAGCCAGCATCAGCAGGTCCTCCACCAGCAGGCTCATCCGCTTGGACTCGCGTTCGATCCGGTCCATGAACAGGGCCGGATCCGCCAGCGCCCCTTGCCGATACAACTCCGCGAAACCCTTGATCGTGGTCAGCGGGGTTCGCAGCTCATGGCTGGCATCGGCGACGAACCGCCGCATCCGGGCCTCCGAACGCCGCGCGGATTCCTCGGATGCCTCGGTGGCGGCGAAGGCGCTCTGAATCTGGGACAGCATGCCGTTGAGCGATTGCGAGAGCCGATCGACCTCGGTGTTGGTGCCCTGCACCGGAACTCGCCGATGCAGATCCCCGCTCGCGATGGCCGCGGCGGTCTTCTCCACCTCACCGAGCGGGCGCAGGCTCCGGCGAATCACGAACTGCGCCACCACCGCGAGTACGGCGAGCACGATGAGGCCCACCGCGACCTGCAACCCGATCAGACGATCGATGATGTTCTCGGTTTCGGTGAGGCGCAGCGCGACCACACTGGATCCCTGCGGAGTCACCACCTCGAGCGCGCGCCAGTGTTCGTCGGGGTCGCCGACCGATCCCACGGTCTGGGGATGTCTCGACAGATTCGACGGAGTGTCCGGAACAGTGGGTCCGGAACTCAGCAGCAGACGCTGATTTCCGGTGGGTCCGGTCACCTGCACGTAGAACAGCGCGGGCGGGCGTTCCCGCCCCGGAGGTTGCGGAAGGTGCTGGGGCGGTGGCGCATCGGGGCTGGCCCAGCTGTGGGCGGCGTCGAACAATTGCCGATCGACCTTGTCGATCAGCACATTTCGCATCGCGGAGGTCACCGCGACACCCGAGACCAGCAGTCCGAGACCCGCCAGGCACACCAGCGCGAGCACCAGGGTGACCCGCAGCGGCACCGCGGCCAGGCGACGCGAGATCCGGCGCCGCAGTCCGCGCCGCGGCGGGGCGACGCCCTCGGCGCGTGCGCCGGTTTCGGCGATGCCACCGGGTTCGGGTTCGGTGCCCGGCTCGGCCGGACCGGCCGTCGCGAGCACCGCCTCGGTGCCGGCCGCGTCGTGGTCGGCGCGCTCGCGCACCGAGCGCGGATCGCTCATTTCGCCGACGACCGGCTGCGGCTGGGCGCGCGCATCACGTAGCCGACACCGCGCAGGGTGTGGATCAGCCGGTCGGGACCGGTATCGACCTTCTTGCGCAGGTAGGAGACATAGGTTTCCACCACGCCCACCTCGCCGCCGAAGTCGTAGCGCCAGACGTGATCGAGGATGCGCGGCTTGCTCAGCACCGTTCCGGCATTGACCATGAAGTATCGGAGCAGGGTGAACTCCGTCGGCGAGAGCGCGACCGGTTCCCCGGCCTTCCACACCTCGTGCGTGTCGTCGTCGAGTTCGATGTCCTCGAAGCGGATACGCGAGGATTTCGTCTCCTCCACCACGTGACCGGAGCGGCGCAGAATCACCCGCAGCCGCGCCACCACCTCCTCGAGCGAGAAGGGTTTGGTGACGTAGTCGTCGGCGCCGAGAGTGAGGCCGGTGATCTTGTCCTCGACCTCGTCGCGCGCGGTGAGGAACAGGACCGGGGCATCGATGCCGTCGGCGCGCAGCCGGCGCAGCAGGCCGAAGCCGTCCATACCGGGCATCATGACGTCGACGATGAGGGCGTCGGGCCGGAACTGCTTGGCCCGGTCCAGCCCTTCGGCGCCGTTGGCGGCCGTGGCCACCTCGAACCCCTGATAGCGCAGGCTCACCGACAGCAGTTCGACGATCATCGGTTCGTCGTCGACCACCAGCACCCGAGCCTCGGGGGTCCGATCGCCAGCCACTCCACTCATGCTGGATATCGTCTCTCCTACAGCCCGGAATGCGCTGAACGTTGTCTGGGAGTTTCCTGCGAGCCGGCTGCGCGACTGGTCGGAGAACAGGCGACCCGCCGACCCGGGCGGCGCCTCCCGGATCGGCGGGTCGTCGATGGTGCTGCGCCCTTATGCGGCGGCCTTCAGATCGGCGCCGAGCGTCTTCGCGTCACCCTTGATCGTCTTCAGGGTGTCGGCGGCGGAGCTGCCGTCCAGGCTGTCCTTGGTCTTGGCCTGCTGCAGTTCCTGACGGAACTTGTTGAACTCCTCCTTCACCTTGGCGGGCACGGCGGCCTCGTTGTGGGTGAGGGTGTCGATGTCCTTGTCGAGCGACTTCTCGAGGTCCTCCGGCTTGTCGGTGCCCTGAATCTTGGTGAGGACCTTCTGGATCGCGTCCACGGAGGGCGCGGCCGGCTGGTCGTCACCGTCGTCGTCCTTGTGCTTGTCGGCGCCGAACGCCGAGCCCGTGGACAGCTTGGGAGCCGACGACGCGCTGCTGGTCGTCGGCGCGGCGGAGGGGGTATCAGCCGAGGCGACGGAGGCGGTAGCGCCGGCGATCGAGACCGAGAGGGCGGCGAAGGCGGTCGTTGCCAGGATCCGGCGGGTGGCTGTTGTCATATCGACAGTCATCTCCTTACTTCGGTGGGTTTCATCAGGTGCGTTGCTACGAATCTGCTCGGGCAGGAAGTCCTGCCCGGACAGCAGCCGCGGCAACGAGGCCCGACGCTAGGGGGACGGTTCGGAGCGGCGCAATGGCCCGAAATGGAAACCACCAGGTCGGCATGCGAGGTTTAGCGACGGTTTTGCTGACGACTTTTCGCCCGTTCATCGCGGGGTGGCAGGCGCTTAACCTTCATCACGGCGGCGCGGATCGGAGCACACCGCGCCCGAAAAGAGCAGAATGGACATCGGAAAGGTCGTCATGGCAGCGATACGGGGCCTGCTCGACGTGGTGTTGGGCATCCTGACGGCCGTGCTGGGCACGGTGGTCGGTCTATTGGCGCTCGTCGTCTGGATCCTCGGCGCGGTGTTGTGTGTGACGATCCTGTTGATTCCGCTGGGAATCCCCGTCATCAAACTCGGCAGCCGCCTGTTCGGGCTGGCCCGGCAGCTGATGCATCTCCCCTGACGCAAAAAAGGGCTCCGACCTGCTTTCGCAGGCCGGAGCCCGAGTGGAGCCCCCTGTCAGGATTGAACTGACGACCTTCGCTTTACAAGAGCGGTGCTCTACCACTGAGCTAAGGAGGCGGGTGAAGCGGTGCCATCATAACCGGGGCGCGGGCCGTCCGGAAAAATCGTTCACCACTGTAGGAGGGAGCGCCGGATCGCAGCGGCTGCGTGTGCCCCTCAGGGCAGCACGCAGCCGCCGATCACCGTCGCTCCGCGCAGTTTCGTCCGGCGCGGAATCAGGACTGGGCGCCCTGGCGAGCCGCGTCGTCGGCCGCCATCGCGTCACGCAGGCTCTTGGGCCGCATATCCGTCCAGTTCTTCTCCACGTATTCGACGCAGGCAGCGCGGCTGTCCTCGCCGAACACCACTCGCCACCCGGCCGGGACCTCGGCGAAAGCAGGCCACAGGGAATGCTGCTCCTCGTCGTTGACCAGAACGAAGAAGCGGCCGTCCTCGTCGTCGAAGGGGTTGGTGCTCATTTCACCTCACTGGATGCTGGCGCTGTGTACGGGAACGCGCTGGATACGGAACTCGCGGGGCGCGGGCACGAGCCGAAACCGACCTGAGCCGACCGACCAGAGCCGTAGCCCCCGAGCGATGTGTCGACACTAGCAAGACCGACGTTACGCGTTGGTGGTTACCTCGAGCCCGCGAAGAAATCGAGCAGGATCTTATTGACCGCCTCGGGACGTTCCAGATACCCGTAATGCCCGGCGTCGGGGATCTCCTGGTATCGGGCGTCGGGAATGGCTTCGGCCAGCTCACGGGTCAGATACGCGGGAATCATCCGGTCGTCGGCGAATCCGATCGACAGGCACGGCACCTTGATCGCGCGATAGGCCTGCAACCGATCGAAATCGTGGTCCATCCGGCGCTGCGCCCGGATTCCCGGGGATGCCGGTCCGCCGGTGAATTCGAACAGATCCAGCCAATCGCGCGCGGAATTCGGATCGGCCATCGTGGCGGGCGAAAGATTCATCACCGCGGTCAGGGCGGCCTCGTATTTGGCGGGCAGTCGCACGCCGGAGGCGTCGAGTTCGTGTTCGCCGAGCGAGAGCGTCTTCTGGAATTGGTCGAGCCGCGCGTGTCCGGCCATGAATACGGCTTTGCGCACGAGGTCGGGCCGCGCCAGGGCCAATTCCTGCGCGACCCGCGCACCCATCGAGGTGCCGGCGACCAAGACCGGGCCCTCGTCGAGAAATTCGATCAGCGCCGCGGTGTCGGCGACCAATTCGTCGATGGTCATCCCGTCGGGCGCCTCGTAGGACGGAGCGATGCCGCGATTGTCGAACGTGCACACTCGGTAGCCGGCCGCGACCAGCGCCGGAACCTGGTGCAGCTCCCACACCCGGCCGGGGCTCCCGGTGCCCATGATCAGCACGACCAGCGGGGCAGCCCCCTTGGTGTCGGTGCCTTTGGCCTTGTCTCCCTTCACCTGGTAGTTCAGCGAGATTCCATTCACCGTGGCCAACGGCATAGTGCTGCGACCCTTTCCACTCGATTCGTGCGGTGCTCGATACACGCAGTGGGCGAAATTCGCCTCCCTACCAACGTTATAGGTTCCCGAGGCTCCAGCGTTTCGCCGGTGTGGCGGGTGTCGCCCCGCGCTGTTGCGGTTCGGCAGCGGTCGGTACCGAGTCGACGGGCCCCTGTGCGGCGACCGATACCATTGACAGCGCACGGCGCCGACACCACGACGGTCGAACCCCACCGCCGTGCCACGACCCCGAGCCGAGAGGACACGATGATGGCCGCGAAGAGCGCCAACGACATCGCGGACGACGACCTGGAACCGCTCGCCGACGAGACCGCACGGCAGGCACAGCGCGTCGTGGCCGCCTACGCCAACGATGCCGACGAATGCCGGATGCTGCTGTCGATGCTCGGAATCGGTCCCAGCGCGCGCAGCGAATAGGACGAGCCCCGCGCAGCGCAATGCGCAGCGCTCATCACAACTGAAATCCCACGCCTAGTTCCGCCATTTCGGCGACCGGAGGATCCAGCAGTGGACCAGATGCGCGACATACGCAGCGATCGATCTCGAGACGCTTCGCCGGAAACCGAATCCGCACCAGCGGACCGTCCCGGCGGCGCCGGGTCCGGTTTCGTCGTGGTCGCCAACCGGCTCCCGGTCGACCTGGAACGTCTCCCGAACGGGACCAAGCGGTGGAAGCGCAGTCCGGGCGGCCTGGTCACGGCCCTGGAGCCGGTGCTGCGCAACAACAACGGCGCCTGGGTGGGCTGGGCCGGCGTTCCCGATGTGGATGTCGATCCGATCATCGAGGACGGCCTGGAGTTGTATCCGGTGCCGTTGACCGCCGAGGAGGTCGCCGCCTACTACGAGGGATTCTCCAACGGCACGCTGTGGCCGCTCTATCACGACGTGATCGTGCGGCCGGAGTACCACCGCGACTGGTGGACCGCCTACGTGGACGTGAACCGGCGCTTCGCCGAGTACACCGCGAAGGTGGCCGCCGAGGGCGCGACGGTGTGGGTACAGGACTACCAGCTGCAGCTGGTGCCGAAGATGCTGCGCATGCTGCGGCCCGATCTGACCATCGGATTCTTCCTGCACATCCCGTTCCCCCCGGTCGAGCTGTTCATGCAGCTGCCGTGGCGCACCGAGATCGTGGAGGGTCTGCTCGGCGCCGACCTGATCGGCTTCCACCTGCCCGGTGGCGCGCAGAACTTCCTGTACCTGGCGAGAAGGCTTGCCGGACAACCCACCTCGCGCGGCACGGTCGGTGTGCGGTCGAAACTCGGTGTGGTGCAGGTCGGTTTCCGCACGGTGCGGGTCGGCGCCTTCCCGATCTCGATCGCCTCCGCCGAACTCGACGAGCTGTCGCGAAGACGCTCGGTGCGGGAGCGCGCTGCTCAGATCCGCAGGGAGCTGGGCAACCCCAAGCACATCCTGCTCGGTGTGGACCGCCTGGACTACACCAAGGGCATCGATATCCGCCTGGCGGCGCTGCAGGAACTCCTGCATGAGGGCCGGCTGGACCCGGCCGAGACGGTGATGGTGCAGCTGGCCACGCCGAGTCGCGAACGGGTGGAGAGCTACATCCAGATGCGCGGCGACATCGAACGTCAGGTGGGCCGCATCAACGGCGAATTCTCCCGCGTCGGTTACCCTTTCGTGCACTATCTGCACCGGCCGATCCCCCGCGACGAACTGGTCGCCTTCTTCGTGGCCGCCGACGTCATGCTGGTGACCCCGCTGCGCGACGGGATGAATCTGGTCGCCAAGGAGTACGTGGCCTCGCACAGCGGCCTCAACGGCGCCCTCGTGCTCAGCGAATTCACCGGCGCCGCAGCGGAATTGCGTCAGGCCTACCTGTGTAATCCGCACGATCTGGACAGCGTCGAGAACGCGATCATGTCCGCGATCGAGGACGACCCCGAAACCAAGCGGCGCCGCATGCGTTCGCTGCGCCGCCAGGTACTCGCCCACGATGTGGACCGCTGGGCGCGCTCGTTCCTCGACGCACTGGCCCAGGATCGGGTGGCCGGCAGCGCCCTGCTCACCGATGCGGATGTGGATCCGGGCGGCGCCGAGCGCTAGGTCGTGTCCTCAAAGGTAGTTCTGCTGATCTGCAATGTTGCTGCAGCGGTTCTGATTTGATC
>NZ_JBMVFU010000030.1:0-89023 GCF_049538315.1 Nocardia sp. AB354
ACCGAGATACGCAACCGACTCACCCGGCAACTCCCCACCTACATGATCCCGGCCGCAATCATGACACTTCCCGCACTACCGCTGACCGTCAACGGCAAACTCGACACCCGCGCCCTACCGGCACCCGAATACACCGCCGGCAAATACCGTGCCCCCACCAATCCCACAGAAGAAATCCTCACCACCATCTACGCCCACACACTCGGACTCGACCACGTCGGCATCGACGACTCGTTCTTCGACCTCGGCGGAGACAGCATTTCATCGATGCAGGTGGTGGCGCGGGCCCAAACGGCCGGTCTCGTGTTCAGGCCGCGCGATATCTTCGTCGAGCAGACCGTTGCCCGCCTGGCCGAGGTGGCGGAGGTGGCCGGCGGTGCCGACGGCCCGATCGACGACGGTGTCGGGCAGGTGGTCGCGACCCCGATCATGCGCTGGCTGCACAGTGTCCACGGCCCGATCGAGCAGTTCAATCTGATGGCGTTACTGCAGGCGCCCGCGGAGGTCACCGAGACCGACGTGGTGGTGATGGTGCAGGCCTTGCTGGATCGGCATGCCATGCTGCGGCTCCGCGTCGACGACGACGGCGCCGGTGGGTGGTCGCTGCGGGTGCCCGAGGCGGGGTCGGTGGATTCGAGCGCTTGTGTGCAAGCGGTCGACGAGTTGTCCGATGAGGAGCTGACGAAGGCGCAATCTCGGTTGAATCCGGCCGCCGGGGTGATGCTCAGCGCGCTGTGGGTCGCCTCCACCCGCCAGTTGGTGCTGATAGTGAACCATCTGGCCGTCGACGTGGTCTCGTGGCGGATTCTGCTGGACGACCTCAACATCGCCTGGGCGCAACACCGTGCGGGGCAACAGGTCACGTTGCCGACAGCCGGGACGTCGTTCGCCCGGTGGGCATCGCTGCTGGCCGAGTACGCGCACCGCCCGGAAATCGCCGGGCAGGCGGCCGCTTGGAGGAAGGTGGCGGCGATCCCCGCCGCGATCCCGCCGGTGCAGCCCGAGGATACGTTCGCCACCGCCGAGCACATGGAGGTGTCACTGGACGCCGAAACCACCCGCACGATCCTCGGTGAGGTGCCGGCCGCGTTCGATGCCGGGGTACACGAGATCCTGCTGATCGCGTACGCCTTGGCGTGGACGGAGTTTTCGGGCAGCGGCAGCACGCCGATCGGCATCGACGTCGAGGGCCACGGGCGCGAGGAGGAGCTGGCCCCCGATGTCGACCTGTCGCGCACCGTGGGATGGTTCACGACCAAATACCCGGTGTCGCTGGCGGTGGGTGGGCTCTCGTGGGCGCAGGTAGCGGCCGGCGAGACAGCGCTGGGTGTGGTGATCCGTGACGCCGAGGAGCAACTTCGTACGCTCCCGAACCCAGTGACCTACGGTCTGCTGCGCTACCTGAACACCGATGTCGACCTGGGCGGCTCCGACCCGCCGATCGGATTCAACTATCTGGGGCGCCTGGGCGTGCCGGTGCTCGACGCTTCGGCTGAGAGTGATGTCTGGCGGCTCGGTTATTGGGGCTCGTTGTTCACCGACAACGGCAATGCCGGTCGCGCGATGCCACTGGCGCACACCGCGGCCGTCAATGCGGTCACCGTCGACAGCGACAGCGGCCCGCGCCTGCACGCCCAGTGGACATGGGCGCCATCCAAACTCGATCGCGCGGCGATGACGGAGCTCAGCAGGCTGTGGTTCGAAGCCCTCGGTGGTATCTGCGCGTATGTGCGACACGGAGGGACCACGTCGACACCTTCCGATACCGCTCCCGCGCAGCAGAGTCAGCACGTCGATGCCGAGAAGAAGGCCGAGAACAAGCCCGGGAAAAAGCGTCTCAGCTACGCGGACTACCTTCACCTCGACGAGCTGCTCGGCGCTGTTCAGCCGTTGTTCGCGGGCGACGACCGTTTTGCTTGGAGCGACGAGAGGTACTTCCTGGTCGTCCACCAGACCTCCGAACTGTGGGTTTCGCAGATCCTGCTCGACCTCGAGCTCGCGCTGCAGTCCGCCCGTCTGGCGGAGTTCGACAACGCGGTCGATCGGTTGAAGCGTGCCAATGCCGTGCTCGAACTGATGCTGACGACAGAGAGCGCCCTACAGCATCTCGCGGTGGACGCCTTCCAGCAGTTCCGGCCTCGACTGCAGGGAGTGAGCGCGGCACAGTCGGACCAGTTGGCGACCTTGCTGACCGGCGTTCGCCACGCTCCCGTGGCAGCTCTGCTGGAGATCGTGGCCGACCGGCACGACGACGACAACACCCACCGCCGGCAGCGCCGCTATCTGGGCGCGCAGCTCGATGTGTTCATCGCCGGCCTCACGCGCTGGCGACTGAACCATCTGGACGTCGTCCGCCGCTTCATCGGCAACAGCCGGGGCACCGGGGGCACTGCCGGGCTCGGCTTCCTGATCGATCGTTTGAGTGATTCTTCGCGGCCGTCGTAGGACTCGCTGGTCGCACTGAGAGGTGTGGAATGCCGACACGTGCGTTGGTGCGCTACGGCACCCACCCGAGCCAGCACGGCACGCTCAGCCTTCCCGACTGCCCCGGCCACTGGCCGGTTGCCGTGGTCATCCATGGCGGATTCTGGCGAACGGCCTACGGTGCCGACCTGACCTCCGAGCCGGCCGAGGATCTGGCACGGCACGGCTTCGCCGCCTGGAACATCGAATATCGGAGAGTGGGCGGCGACCCGGACCGCGGCGGCGGTGGTTGGCCGGCCACCTGTCTCGACGTTGCCGCCGCCGTAGACCGGCTGGCCGCGATCGGCCGGAATTGGGAAGTCGGCAGTCTCGACCTGTCACGAGTCGTCGCGATCGGGCATTCGGCGGGAGGTCAGCTGGCCGGCTGGCTGGCCGGTCGAGGATCGCTGCCCGCCGATTGTCCCGGAGCCTCGCCCGTTGTACCGCTGACCGGGTTCGTCAGCCAGGCGGGAGTTTTGGACCTCGAGCTCGCGCTGAAGGAGGACCTGGGTTCCGGAGCCATCCGAAACTTCCTGGGCGCCTGGGCAGACGACCCCGCGGCCCGGTCGCTGGCTTGCCCCAGCGCGTTACTTCCGATGGGCGTTCCCTCGATGTGCGTGCACGGCACCGCTGATGAGGACGTGCCACTCAGCCAGTCGCAGCGCTTCGTCGCCACAGCCCGACAGGCCGGGGACGACTCCCGGCTACTCGTGCTCCCCGGCATCGACCACTACGCACTCATCGACGTGACGTCCGCCGCGTGGGCGGCCTGCCGCGCGGCGGTCATAGATCTGGCGCGCTGAACCTCGCCACCCACACCACCCGACCAGCTCCCACGATTTCGCTCACCGCGGCCGAGAGTTCAGTGGCTTCCTAGCTCAGGGTCTTCAGCGCCGCCGCATCGTAGGCCTTCAGTTCGTCGATCCGGCCGCCCAGCACCTTGGCCGCCCATTCCGGGTCCTGCAGGAGGGCCCGGCCGACGGCGACCAGGTCGAACTCGTCGCGTTCCAGGCGGTCGAGGAGGTTGTCGAGGCTGCCGAGTTCGGCGCCGCGGCCCGTGAAGGCGTGGAGGAAGTCGCCGTCGAGGCCGACCGAGCCGACGGTGATGGTGGGCTTGCCGGTGAGCTTCTTGGTCCACCCGGCCAGGTTCAGGTCCGAGCCCTCGAACTCCGGGAGCCAGTACCGGCGGGTGGAGGCGTGGAAGGCATCGACACCGGCGGCGGCCAGCGGCGCCAGGATCGCGTCGAGTTCCTGCGGGGTCTCGGCGAGCCGCGCGTTGTAGGCCTCCTGCTTCCACTGCGAGAAGCGGAAGATCACCGGGAAGCCGGGCGACACGGCCGCGCGGACCGCGGCGACAATCTCGGTTGCGAACCTGGTGCGCGCCAAGGGATCTCCACCGTAGGCATCGGTGCGGCGGTTCGTGCGCGCCCACAGGAACTGGTCGATGAGGTAGCCGTGGGCGCCGTGCAGTTCGACCCCGTCGAAACCGATGCGCTCGGCGTCCGCGGCGGCCTCGGCGAAGGCGGCGACGACGTCGTCCAGGTCGCGCTGCGTCATCGCGTCCCCGGTCCCCTCGGTGCCGTCGACGCGGATGCCGGAGGGGCCCATGGCCGGGGCCTCGGGGTAGGGCTGTTCGCCGTGGTTGCGGACCATGCCGATGTGCCACAGTTGCGGCACGATCGTGCCGCCCGCCGCGTGCACGTCCGCGGCGACCTTCGCCCAGCCCGCCAACTGCTCGGCACCGTGGAATCGCGGTACCCGATCGCTCTGACCGGCCGACGCGTGCCCGACGTAGGTCCCCTCGGTAACGATCAGACCGACACCGGCGGCAGCCCGGCGCGCGTAGTAGGACCGCACGTCGTCGCCGGGAATGCCGCCCGGGGAGAACATGCGCGTCATCGGCGCCATCACGATGCGGTTGGGGATGGTCAGGCTGTTCACGGACACAGGCCGGGACAGGATTTCCGCTGCGCGGGAGACGTCGGACGCGGTGACGGGCACGGGTTGCTCCTCGTAGAAACTTGACAACTTTGATGGTTGATAACCTCAAGCAATTCCCACGGTAGGGGTCAATAGTTGAGATGGTCAAGTTTCGGGACGTAGGATGAATTGCATGGCAGAGGTTCAGCACATCGACACAGCCCAGCTCATGGAGCTGCTCTCGGTGTCGCTGGGCGTCTACTACAGCGACTTCACGGCCGCCGCGGCGAGTGAGAACCTCACCGCGAGCCAGGGCAAAACCTTGACGGTGCTGCGCCGGGGTCCTGCCGCGATGCGCACCCTGGCCGAGATACTGGCGTGCGACGCGTCCAACGTCACCGGGATCATCGACCGGCTGGAGAAGCGGGGTCTCGTGCGACGGGAGGCCAGCGCATCCGACCGCCGCGTGACCAATCTGGTCATCACGTCCGAGGGCGAGTGCGCCGTCGACGCGATCCGCGCGACAATGCACCGGACCCGAGAAGGCCTGAGCAGGCTCGGCGACGAGGACCGAGCCCTCCTGTACACGCTCCTGGAACGGGCTTTCGTCGAGCCCTGACGCCCGACAAGTCCGGGGCTCGGCGTACCAACCCGGTTGCGCTGCAGTCACTTTGCCGAAGGGCGCGGGCTGGTTCGTAGTCGTGAAGGCTGGACGTGGACGTCATCGAACACTCTTCGATCGGTCGCCGTCTCCGCGAGAAACGCGCCACCGCAGCGATTTTCACTCCCCGAGCGGGTGTCGCGTCCGGTCCGTGACGAAACGCGACACCCGCACAGCGTTACTTCTGAGGGTTGGTGAGGGTGTTGTACATCTGGACCAAGGAGACCACCGCGGCGGGGCCGCCGATGGCGACCGTGCCGATCGCGGCACCGAGCGCCGCACCGGAGATGGCTCCAGCGATACAGCCTCCGGGTGCGCCGGCGAAGAACAGCGGCGGCATCAGCGCGGTGCCGACCACCGCACCGGCCACACAGCCGCCGGCGAGACCGATCGCGGTACCCAGGAGAACACCGAGTCCGGAGGCCAGGCCGACCTGGTTGGCGGCCACACCGAGCGCGCCGTTGAAGTCGTCCTGGGAGAAGATCGGCTTCGCATCGGGCTGCGTCGAGGCGACGGCGTCGGCAGGGTTACGACTGGGGGTGAGCGTCGCGGTGCGGCCATCGGCATCGATCTGCGCGGCGATGGGCCAGTCCTTGTGATCGAGCCGATAGGTCAGGGGCATACCGAAGGCGAGATTGCCATTGCCGTCGAGCATTTCGAACTGGTTTCCGCGAGTGGTCAGCCGGCCCGCATCGGTGCGCAGCACTACCGACTGGTCGACCACGTTGGCGGTGTAGTGAATCCCGGGGGCGACGTCGGTGCTTATCGTCGCGTCGGGTTTACCGGCCGCCGGGGCGGACGGCGCCGGCGTGTCGGCGTATGCGGTACCGGCGGAGACCGTCAGCGCGGCGATCGCGATCGCGGAGGTGGCGGCGAACTTCTTCATGGTCTTCATCAGGAGTCCTTCTTCGTGAGCACGAATGCCCACGAGTCGAAAAGTGGTGAGTAAAACGACAGTGGCGGACCATCTCTTCTGCCCGCGAGCAAAGGCCGGCTGCGAGCAGAAACAGCTACACGGCAATACCGAAGGCCGGCCACATGATCCCGGAGGAAAACAGCCGTACACATTCCCATCCGATAGCGCCGCGTGAATATCGCAACGATACAGATGATCAGATCGACCGCACCGAAGTAAAGTATCGAATAACCACTTGTGGGAATATTCGCCGCAGGCCACGGTCCATTGCCCGCGATATGAATCTCGGTCGGTACGAGGAGGTGCGGTTGCCGAGCGTTCGCGCCGAACCGATAACCGGTCAGGCCGCTAACACAACCGGCAATGGGAAAGGAGGGCCACGACGAGAAATCGCGCCCCGCAGCAGAATCGCGTCCCGCCGATCGGCGGCGTACCGCACACCGGAGAGGGGGTCGTCGAGGGCAGGGCGGGGCGAAAACGTCGACAGCAGAGTCCACACGAGCCCGGTAACCGCGCGATACAACCGCTCGGCCGCCGCGATGAGCAGGGCACACAGCATCGTGGCGGACGTGTGAGCGGCGAGCATGATCCATCCCCCGCCGCAGCCACTGATCTCGGATGGATGCGAAGGTCGCGGCGGCTCCGTCGATGCCAATGCCGTGTGGCCGAGCAACTGCCCCAGGGCCAGCATTCCGAACAACCGCAACCGGCCGCGGCCGGCCGAGGAACCCACTACCGAACCGACTACGCCACTGACCAGCAACACGAGCATAAGCGCAGCAGAATTCGGAGAGTCCCCTTCGATACCGTGCGCCGCGAAAGCCAATATCCCGCACGTGACGCCGGCCAGGCCACCACGAATTCGGTCACTCGACCACATCATGACAAAGACCTCGCGTCCGCCCCGCCGAACGAAAACGGCGATGTGTCGGCAACACAGACGAGCGACATCATCGGCGACCTTCACCATAATCGGAACCAACCAGGCGGAACGCAAGCACTATAACCACGAAGAGGGAAAGACGAAAAATCCGAGCAGTCTCGCCGGAATGCGTTTCCAGCTCAATCGAGGAAAGGTTGATTCGGACGTGAAAGTGGCGTTGGTGCGATACGTCTGTTTTTTCCGATCTGTCCTGTAAATCCCTTTATCGACAACCGCGGCCCCCGACGGAAATGAACCTGCGGCTCTCGAGTCACGCCGCGGGCACACCGGTCGGCAGCGAGTCTTGCCAGAATGCGCCGTGAGCTTGCCAGAAATCGGAAGTGTTGGCGTCTAACGTTTTTCGTGCGCCCAGGGGTGGTCGCGGCGGGCACACTGATCGCGGATCCGCAAGCAGGAGGGGAGATCCGCGCTCAGGCCGGAGCTGTAGCTTGAAGCCGTTCTTCGGCCGGCCGCGCGAAAGGGAACTTCTCTTGGATTCGGAGTATCAGTGGGAGGAGGAATCGTCGACATCCGCTGAGACACTCGCCGAGCGGATGGAGTACTGGCACCACTACCTGCGGAGTCGGCAAGGGTCGGTGGGATTGGCGTTCGGCGACGACGCCGACGACTTCACCTGGTCGACCACCGCGCAGCGAGTCGGCCGGATGCAGATCGTGCGCTTCGATTCCGATCCCGTGCACTACCGCCGCACCGGACGAGATGTGCGCAGCGACGGCGACGACAGCTACCGGTTGCTGCTACCGCTGCGCGGGGAATTCAAGTTCGCGCAGGGTGATTCCGCGGAAGTCGTCACTCCCGGCACATTGGCATTCTTCCACTGGGGTGCGCCGCTGGTGATGCGTCAGGACGAGCCACTGCGAGCGCTGATCATGACCGTCCCGGAGACGTCGGTGGATCTCTCCCGCGCCAGGAACGCTCCCCTCGCACTCGACGGACGTCGGCCCTTGGTGCGATCGCTGGTGCGCCAGATCGGTGAGCTGCACGCCGGTCACGGAGACTGGACCGCAGTGGATTTCGCGGTCGCGTACTCCAGCGCCCTCGTGTTGCTCGACGGTGTGCTCAACCACGATCACACGCACGTCGCTGGGGGCGGAAAATACGCGAATCTGGCTGCCCGTGCACGCGAGATCATGGAAATACACTGCGGTGACAGCAGACTGACCCCGGACGCCGTCGCCGGCCTGTGCGGTTGCTCGCGCCGGACGCTGCACAGCGCCCTCACCGAGGCGACCGGTCTGGCCCCGGCGGCACTGCTGCGCACGATTCGTCTCGACCGCGCGCGGCAGCGCTTGTCGTCTCCCCTGCCGGTGGACATGGACACGGTCGCGCACCACACCGGGTTCACCACCACACGCCGGTTCCGCGAAGCCTTCCAGCGCCGGTACGGCCGGAGCCCGGAGCAGATGCGCGCCGAGCTGTACGGGTCGTAGCGGAGTCCCGCCGTCGCACGCCGTGTCCTCACCCGAAACCCTTGACCTGCAGCGGGGTTGAGGTATCACACTGGGGCGGTGACCGACTATCTGCTGCGCCCGATCGGATCCGTCGAATCCGAACTCACGGACCTCGCTACCGCACCACGCCAGCCCGACGAAGGCGCCCCGCCGGCCTGGATCGTGCTCGACGACCGCTACGCCGAGGCGCTGGAGGGGCTCGAGCCCGGGATGGACCTCGTTCTGCTGACCTGGCTCGACCGCGCCGACCGCGACACCCTGACCCTCCATCCCCGTGGTGACACGAGCCGTCCGCTCAGCGGAGTGTTCAGCACGCGCGCACCACACCGCCCGAACCCGATCGGGCTGCACGAGGTCCGGATCCTGTCCATCGCCGGCGCCCGCATCCGCGTCGCCCACCTGGAAGCCTTCGACGGCACCCCGGTCCTCGACATCAAGCCCGTGCTCGCGGCGTCCGCGGCGAACCGGTGAGAGGAGATACGCCCTGCGGTCAGTCGTTGTCGCAGAGCGCTTTCAAGGTCCGCGGGACTTCCTCGGCCGGTAGATAGCATCCGGTCTGCTCGAAACCGCCGATCGTGTGGGTGCTGTAGTCGCCGTAGCCGATACGGAGGAAGTCGTCGCCGCTGAGGCCGTGCACGGTCCAGTCGAAGGCCACCCGGGCCCGGGCGACGAGGGTGCGCAGCGCCATCAGGTGATAGCCGCGCGTGACGAATTGTGCTGGGATGCCGCGCAATCCGATCTTCAGCGGGCGCGCCACCGCATCGGCGCCGCCGAGGTCGACCACCAACCCGAGGTCCTGGTGCCGGTACGGCGTCGGCCGCTCGCCACGAAGCGCGGCCACCAGATTCTTGCCGAGGTGACGTCCCTGCCGCATGGCGTGCTGCGCGGTGGGAGCGCACACCGCGCCCGCACCGGCGGTCAGGTCGGGTACCGCGGCCGCATCGCCGCAGGCCCATACACCGGTGAGTCCCGGCACGGTGAAATCGGCTGCCGCGACGATGCGGCCCTTCTCCGTCGCCGCACCGAGGTGTCCGGCGAGAGGGCTGGGGACCACACCGGCGGTCCACAGCACCGTCCGCGTCGGGATGAACCGGCCGTTGGTGAGTTGAACCCCGTGGGCGGTAACCTCTTTCGCCGACGTACCGGTGATGAGTTCGATGCCGCGTTCGGCCAGATTCCGTTTGGCCTGTTCCCCCAGTCGCTGCCCGAGTTCGGGCATGATCCGATCGCCGTGGGTGACCAGATGCCAGCGCACCATGCCGGATTCCAGCTTCGGGAAATACCGGCGCGCGGCGGCCCGGGTGACCTTGTTCAGCACCGCCGCGGTCTCGGTACCGGCGTAACCGGCGCCGATGGTGACGAAGTTCAGCCGCTCCCGGTCTTCCTCCTCGCCGCCGCGCACGGCGGCGACGTCCAACTGCTGCAGGACGTGGTCACGCAGGAACATGGCCTCGGCGAGCGTCTTCATCCCGAATCCGTACTCGTCCAGTCCGGGCACATCGAGGACGCGAGTGATACTGCCCGGCACCAGCACCAGATGGTCGTAGTCGAGAGCGCTGTCGGTGCCCGCGGATCCGCGCACCACGACCTGCCGGGTATCCGGATGCACCCCGATCGCCATCCCCGGCACCACCTCGGTGCGGCGCAACACCCGCCGCAGCGACACCGTGATCGACCGCGGATTCAGCACACCCGAGGCGACCTGCGGCAGCAGCGGCAGATAGAGCAGCCCCGCATCCGGTGTCACGAGTTGGATGAACGCCTCGTCGGAGCTGAGATGACGTTCCAGGTAACGGGCACATTCGACGCCGGAGAAACCACCGCCGATGATCACGATCTTCGCGGGACTCACGAATTCACTCTACTGATCGCGACCGAAGACGCGGGTCGCGTTCGGGGGCCGGGCCGATGCGGTGGCAGCGGCGAAAGTCGAATCGGCGCAAGGCATCAGCGGCGCCGGACAGTTGCCGGTGGTTCGCCCGCTATGCCGTGGCGTCCGGAACCGGGAACTGGCCGGCGTCGCGGGCCGAATGCTTCGGCGCCAATTGCACGCCGGCGAGTCCGGTCCAGCACAGACTGGCGGTCGTGGCGATGGCCTCGTGTTTGGGCAGGGGTTTGCCGGTGGCCACCCAGTCCCGCGCACACGACTGAGCGATGGCGACCAGCTCGGCCGTGATCAGCCAGCCGTGCTCGGCGCGCGGTAGCGGATGCGGTGCCAGCGCCTGCGCGAGCGTGTCGATACAGATGGTGGCGGCCTGATGGGCGATGCGTTGCGCCGACGGTTCGTCGGCCACGGCGGCGCCGGCCAGCAGGGCGGCACTGCGTGGCCGAGTGTCGGCGAAGTCGAACACCGCTGCTACCGACGCCTCCACGATCGATCGCATGCCCTCGGCGGGTTCGAGTGCGGCGGTGAGCGTCTCCTCCAGGTCCTGCATCGCCTCGTGCAGAACGGCCAGATACAGTTCCAGCTTGCTCGAGAACGACTTGTACAGGACCGGCTTGCTGATCCCGGCCCGGCAGGCTATCTCCTCCATGCCCGCGGCCCGATACCCACACGCGGCGAACAAACCGGCCGCCGCGGCCAGGATCACCCGCCGACGCCGCTGCCTGGCCTGCGTCATCTGTCTGTCCACCTGGCACCTCCTCCGCTCACGGTACCGACGCCCGGGTCCGCCACAACCGCCGCCCGCACGATCGGCGGATTACCGCGTGCCGCATTCGGGTCGCTCACCGGCCGATTGCCGGGTGGGCGGCGGACGCATGTAACCTTTCCTCCCAGGAACTCGCACCTGAGGCGGGTTCACCCCAGCCTGGTGTGGTCAGAAGGGAGATACCGATGGGTAAGCGTGGGCGTAAGAAGCGCAGCCGCCGTAAGAATGCGGCCAACCACGGCAAGCGGCCCAACTCCTGAGCCGTTGCGCCGTGCGCCCCGGGACCGCCCAGCGGACTCGGTGCACTGCTGAAGACGACAATGCGGCACGCCATCACGGATGGCGTGCCGCATTCGCGTTTCCGGTCAGGACTCGCGTTCGACCCGGGTTTCGGTGACGGTGATCGACCGCCGGATGTCGAGAGTGAGCCGCTCGCGCAGCGATTCGGGGGCCCGGTCCCCACCGCATTTGCGGCTCAGCAGGCGCTTGAGCTTCTCCTCCAGACCGTATGCCTCGATACACGGCGAGCAATGGTCCATGTGGTGCTGCAATCGCGCCCGCGTGGCATCGTCGCATTCACCGTCGAGAATCAGCCAGACGTCGGTGAGGACCGCCGAACAGTCCAGTTCCATCTCGTCCCCGGCGCCCCGATCCTCGTGCTCGTGCCCACTGGTGCTCACTGGGTTACCTCCTGACGCGCCCCGTTGCCCGTTCGGTTCCGGTCGAACCCCCGCTCGTGCGCGACATCGGCCAACAGCCCCTTGAGCTGTTTGCGCCCGCGGTGCAGCCGGGACATGACGGTGCCGATCGGAGTCCCCATGATGTCGGCAATCTCCTTGTAGGGGAAGCCCTCCACGTCGGCGTAGTACACCGCCATCCGGAATTCCTCCGGCAGCGACTGCAGTGCCGCCTTGATGTCGTCGTCGGGCAGCGCCTCCAGCGCCTCCATCTCCGCCGAGCGCAGACCGGTGGAGGTGTGCTCGGCCGTCGCGGCGAGCTGCCAGTCGGTGATCTCGTCGGTGGGGTACTGCGCGGGCTGGCGCTGCTTCTTGCGATAGGAGTTGATGTAGGTGTTGGTCAGGATCCGATACAGCCAGGCCCGCAGGTTGGTGCCCTCCCGGAAGGACCGGAAACCCTGATAGGCCTTGGCGAAGGTCTCCTGCACCAGATCCTCGGCGTCGGCCGGGTTGCGGGTCATCCGCAGGGCCGCACCGTAGAGCTGATCCAGCAGCGGCAGCGCGTCCCGCTCGAAGCGCTGCGCGAGTTCGGCCTCGTCGGCAGTGGAGCGCACGGTCGAATCGTCGTCGCTGTCCGCGTCCTCGGCGTCGCGAGCGTCGGAATCCTCGGACGTGAGGTCGTCGTCCACCGGGTCGTCGGGGATCTCGATATCCTCCGGTCGGGAACCGCCCGCGGTGTCACCGCGGGGGCGATCGGCCGCCAGTTCGTCGTCGCTCGTCACGGAAGTCCCTTCGGTCGCCGTAGCATCTGAATCTACCGCGCGCGAGGGTCGCCGATCGAACCCGGTGTCCGGGATCATGATGTCGATCAGCGGGTACGACAGCGAGTCGCCGGTCGTTACCGGGCGTTCGTCGACGAGGACGGTCACCGGCATCTCCTTCGAACTTTTCCGATCTCGAGCGGCTGCGAAGGCAGCTGCGCTGTGCTGGCGGAACAGTGCAACATGCGGGGCCTCCACTGTGTTCCCACGGCCGCGTCACACCCGGCGAAACGCGATTGCCGGGGATGAACCGGCGCCGCTAGGGTGGCCGGCATGGCCGCATCGACACCCGCGATCCGGGCGCTGACCCAGGCGAAGGTGCCCCATGCGGTGCATTCCTATCCCCACGATCCGCGCAGCGATTCCTACGGCGACGAGGCCGTCACCGCCTTGTCGGAGCGGGTGGGTGTGACGGCCGCTCAGATCTTCAAGACGCTGATCATCGAACTGTCGACCGGCACCCCCGCGATCGCGGTGCTTCCGGTTCCGCACTCGCTGGCGTTGAAGGCGGCGGCCGCGGCTCTGGGCGCGCCCAAGGCGGCCATGGCCGACAAGGCGAAGGCCCAGCGCGTCACCGGTTACGTCCTGGGCGGCGTGTCGCCGCTGGGGCAGAAGCGCGCACTCCCCACCGTGGTGGACGAATCCGCCCTGAGCTGGGATCGCATCCTCGTGAGCGCCGGGAAGCGCGGCCTCGAGATCGAACTCGCGCCCGCGGAGTTGATCCGGTTGACCGGCGCGGTCACAGCGTCCGTCAGCGCCTGATTTCTCGCATGCGGTGAGATCCGACCGCCCTCATCGGAAATATTTGTGTGTAACAACTAGTTGGTGTATACAAATAGTTGATTGATGCAAGTAGTTTTCGGCCCGGTATGCGGCCGATCGGGTGGAAACGGAGGTCCGACATGGACAGCGAGCAGGTGATCGATCAGATCGCCCAGCAGCTGATTCGCCTGGGGCGGATCCGGGAGCGGACCAACGCCCAGGTGGCAGCGGCATCGCACGGCGACATCGATCTCTCCGCCTACCGCATCATCTTCCGCCTGCTCTGCGACGGCCCGATGCGCTCCGGCGCGCTGGCCGAGGCTATGTACTCCGACGCGTCCACGATCAGCCGCCAGGTGGCGGCCTTGGTCAAGCGCGGCCTGTTGCGCCGCGAGGCCGATCCCAGCGACGGCCGCGCCAGCGTCCTGATCGTCACCGACGCCGGCGAGGAAATGGCCGCCCACCTGCGCGTGCGGCGCAACGAGATGATCGGGCGCATCCTGGCCGACTGGAACGACCCCGACCGCGAGCTGTTCGCGGTCCTGCTGCACCGCTTCGTCGACGACTACGAAGCCGCACGACCGGCGATACTCACCCTCCCCTCCCCCACGGAAGGCCCTGCGACGGAGAAGAATTCGTGACGACAACCACCACCCCGGCCGCGGCCGGCACCGCACCGAACGCCGCGGGTTTCACCCACCGGCAGGTGCTGGTGATCATGAGCGGCCTGATCCTCGGCATGCTGCTGGCCTCCCTGGACCAGACCATCGTGTCCACGGCCATCCGCACCATTTCCGATGATCTCAGCGGCTATTCGCTGCAGGCGTGGGTCACCACCGCCTATCTCATCACCGCGACCCTCAGCACGCCGCTGTACGGGAAGCTGTCGGATATGTTCGGGCGCAAGCCCTTCTATCTGGCGGCGATCGCCATCTTCGTCGCCGGGTCGCTGCTGTGCACCATGGCCCAGTCGATGTACGAGCTGGCCGCCTTCCGCGCATTTCAGGGACTGGGCGCGGGCGGGCTGATGTCGCTGGCGCTGACCATCATGGGAGATATCGTCTCGCCGCGGGAGCGCGCCCGCTATCAGGGCTACTTCCTGGCCGTCTTCGGCACCTCGAGTGTCGTGGGGCCCGTGCTGGGCGGCCTGTTCGCAGGTCAGCCGGCCATTCTCGGCATCGACGGCTGGCGCTGGGTGTTCCTGGTGAACGTGCCGATCGGACTGCTCGCCTTCGCCGTGGTCACCAAGGTCCTGCAGTTGCCGCGCCGCCCGCATCCCGGGGTGCGGATCGACTGGTGGGGCGTGCTGATGCTCGCGGTGGGCATCGTTCCGCTGCTGGTGGTGGCCGAGCAGGGCCGGGAATGGGGCTGGGGCAGTCCGAATGCCATCGCCTGCTATCTGATCGGCGCGGCCGGCGTACTGGGCTTCATCGCGGTCGAGGCGAAACTCGGCGATCTGGCGCTGATTCCGCTGCGGATGTTCAAGAATTCGACGTTCGCGCTGGGCGTGGTCATCTCGTTCGTGGTGGGCGCCGGCATGTTCGGCGGGATCTCTTTGCTGCCGCAGTATCTGCAGGTGGTGCGCGGATCGAGTCCGACCGTCGCCGGCCTGCAGATGCTGCCCATGGTGCTCGGCATGATGACGGCCTCGGTGATCGCGGGCCAGACCATCTCCCGCACCGGCCGCTATCGCGTTTTCCCGCTGATCGGCGCCGGTCTGCTGACGCTCGGGCTGTTCCTGCTGCATCTGATCGGCGCCGACAGCCCGCTGTGGCTGGTGATGATCTTCATGGCGATCGCCGGACTCGGCCTCGGCAACCTCATGCAGCCGCTCACGCTGGCCTTGCAGAATGCCCTGCCGCCGAAGGATATGGGCGTGTCCACGGCCGCGGCCACCTTCTTCCGGCAGATCGGCGGCACCCTGGGCGTGGCGGTCTTCCTGTCCATTCTGTTCGCGCAGCTGACGCCGCATATCAGTGACGAATTGCACAGCGCGGCAACACAACCGGCCTATCAGCAGGCCGTGATCGCCGGTGCGCACAGCGGCAATCCCGCCGATGCGGCGCTGTCGAAAGGTTTGCTGTCCCATGATGTCTCGGCGGCCGGGCAGGTGATGAGCGACAGTTCGGTGATCCAGCAGTTGAATCCGACGCTGGCCCGCCCGTTCCAGGTCGGCTTCGCCGATTCGATGGACACCGTATTCCTCGCCGTCACCGCCATCGCCGGTATCGCGCTGTTGCTGGTGGTGTTCTGGAAGGAAGTACCGCTACGCACGGCGGGTGGGCTGCAGGCGAGTGCGGAGACCGATCAGCCGCGTGCCCTGGTCGATGCCGACTCCGCTCCGGCGGGCGGTGAGAAGGCCGAACCGACCGCGACAGCGGTGCGGGCAGAGCCGGATCCGGCGGCGACTCCACAGAGGTGATCCGGCGGCAACACTGCGCTGGACACGCTGCGCCACACCCACGATTCCCGCGAATTACCCGAAGCTCACCTGTCTCTGTGCGTTACTGGTCGGGCAGTTCGTTCTCTCCCGATTCGTTCCGAACCGAGGATGTGATGCGAAATGATCCATCGTCCGCGCGTACGTAGCCTGCTCGCCGCGACCGCAGGCGCCGCACTGCTCACCCTGGGATCCGGCCTGCTGACGGCAGCGCCCGCCGACGCTGCTCCGAGCGCGCCAATCCCCGTCCACGATCCGAACTATCCGCTCGGCGGCGACGCCGAACATCCGGGCCCGCCGGAGCAGGACCCACAGGCGGAGAAGGCCGAGAAGCTGGGCGGCCACGCCACCACCGACATCATCGAACTGGCCACCGACACCACCACGAAGATCGTCGAGATGGGCGCCGACGTTCTGAAATGTGGGCTGAATATCGCGATGCCATCCGTGAAATGTGACTAGCGGCAGGCCGACAGCGCCGGGCCGGGTTCAGATCAGGCTGATCTGCCCGGCCTGTTCGCTGCCCGCACCCGGTACCGGCTCCAGCAGCTGCGGACCATTGTTGCGCACCGAATTCACCAGCGGCGAGACCGGACGCGCGACGATGGACGAAATCACCTGCGCCTCAGGGGTTTCCAGCAATTCGTGTGGCGCCGGATGGTCGGGGTCGAGCCAGGCGTCCCAGTGTTCGCGCGGCATCATCAGCGGCATCCGATCGTGGATGCGGGTCAGATCGCCGACCGCGTCGGTGGTGAGGATCGTGCAGGACAGCAGCGGGGCCATATCCCGCTGCGCCGGATCCCGCCACACCGACCACAGGCCGGCCATGTACAGCCGGCGCCCCTCGGCATCCGACATGTAATACGGCTGCTTCACGGCCTTGCCGGAGCCGGTGGGGTGCGGTTCGGTGAGCCATTCGTACCAGCCGTCCATCGGAACCAGACAGCGACGCTTCTTCACCGAATCCCGGAACGAGGGCGCCGTGGCGGCGCGGTCGGCCCGGGCATTGAACAGCGGCTTGCCCTTGGCCGGAACTCCCGGTTCGGCGGCCTTCGTCCAGACCGGGATCAGCCCCCAGCGCATGCGGCGAATCCGCAGCGCCGGGTCGTCGTCGGGGTGGTTGTGGTCGTGACGGCGAACGACGGTGAGGATCTGATTCGTCGGGGCGACGTTGTAGTTGGCGCCGTGTCCGGATGTGCCGCCGGCACTCTTGTCACCAGCACCGGGCACCGGTTTTCCTGCGGCGGCGTCACTCGGCGCACCGTCCGCGGTCTCGTCGAGGGCGTCGAGTTCGACCGCCAGCCTGGCGGGATTCGCCGTGGTCGCATATCTGCCGCACATATCTCCATGCTGCCATCCGGGACCGACAGAATCCGTAGGCTCGGCCATACCCGCACAACGAGACGAATCCAACTGAAGGCGATTGACATCACATCGCGAATGTGAGAACTTTTTGCCACCACTCTCTCATTAGGGGTCGCCGAACCATGTCCACCACCGAGTCCACCGCCGCCACCGCGTCGGCACAGGCAGCCGAATCCGCTCGGCCCACCGAGCTCTCCTCTCTCAATCCGGCCACGGGCGAGGTCATCGCCACCCACCCCATCGCCGACGACGATGCGGTGCGGGCGGCCGTCGCCAAGGCCCGCGCGGCCGCCGCGACCTGGGGCGGCCTCAGCTTCGCCGATCGCAAGCGGGCGCTACTGCGCTGGTCCAGCCGCCTCGTCGCCCGTGCCGACGAATTCTGCGATCTGATCCACGCCGAGAACGGCAAGCCGCGCGACGACGCATACCTGGAATTGATGCTGGCCCTCGAACACATCGCCTGGGCCGCCAAGAACGCCGAGAAGGTTCTCAAACCGAAGAAGGTGTCGCCCGGCGCCCTGATGTCGAATTTCGCGGCGTCGATCGAGCAGCGGCCGCTGGGTGTGGTCGGCGTGATCGGCCCGTGGAATTACCCCGTCTACACCCCCAACGGCTCGCTGGCCTACGCGCTGGCCGCCGGCAACACCGTGGTGTTCAAGCCGAGTGAATACTCCACCGCCATCGGCAATTTCGTCGGCCAGGCCTTCGTGGACGCCAACCCCGACCTGCCCGAGGGCGTGTTCGTCACGATCAACGGATTCGGCGCGACCGGCGCCGCGCTGGTGCGCGCGGGAGTCGACAAGATCGCCTTCACCGGCTCCACCGCGACCGGTAAGAAGATCATGGCCGCCGCGGCCGAAACGCTGACTCCGGTGCTGCTGGAATGCGGCGGTAAGGATGCGGTGATCGTCGCCGCGGACGCCGATATCGCCGCCGCGGCCGACGCCGTCGCCTACGGCGCGACCATGAACAGCGGCCAGACCTGCGCCGGCGTGGAACGCGTCTACGTCGACAAGTCGATTCGCGAGCCGTTCGTGGCCGAGGTGAAGAAGATACTGTCGGACGTGCACGCCGGCTCCGACGCCAAGGCTTCCTACGGCCCGATGACCATGCCGTCGCAGGTCGACATCGTGCGCCGGCACATCGAATCGGCGCTGGCCAACGGCGGCACCGCGGTGCTGGGCGGCCCGGATTCGGTGCACGCGCCGTATATCGAGCCCGTGGTTCTGGTCGACGTGGACGAGAACTCGGATGCCGTGTGCGAAGAGACCTTCGGCCCGACCGTCACCATCCGCACCGTCGACACCATCGACGAGGCGGTCGACCTCGCGAACAACTCGAAGTACGGCCTGGGATCGGCGGTGTACTCGCGCAAGCACGGCCTCGAGATCGCCCGCCGGCTGCGCGCCGGAGCCACCTCGGTCAACTCGGTGCTCGGCTTCGCCGCCATCGCGTCGCTGCCCTTCGGCGGCGTCGGCGATTCCGGTATCGGCCGCATCCACGGTGCGCCCGGTCTGCTGGAGTTCACCAGCCCGCATTCGATCGCGGTGCAGCGCTTCGCGATTCCGGGTATGGCGCTGATGAGCTACAAGCGCACCGAGAGCACCATGAAGCTGCTGCGCAAGGTGGTTCCGCTGCTGCACGGACGCCACAAGTAGTCCGAATACGCACTGCCTCTCCCTCGGGCCCGCACCCAACGGTGCGGGCCCGATCGCGTGGTGAGATCGGGCGCGGCAACCGGCGCGTTCCCGGATGAGGCGGCAATTGTCCGAATCCAGCAAATAAACGAGCATACGTCGGAGATCACAAAACCGCGCTCCCTGCACACGGGTTCAGCTCTCATGCGCGAAGATGGTCCGGTGAGTTTCTGGCCCGCGCCCCACATCGACCATGCCGTGCACGCGACCGTCACCCTGCCCGGGTCCAAATCGATCACCAACCGGGCACTGATTCTCGCCGCGCTCGCGGACCGCCCCTCGACGATCACCGGCGCTCTGCGCAGCCGGGACACCGAGCTGATGATCGCGGGCTTACGCGCGATGGGCACCGAAATCACCGGTGACGGCGACACCCTCGCCGTCACCCCGCCGACGCACCTGCACAACGCCACCGTCGATTGCGGACTGGCGGGCACCGTGATGCGGTTCCTGCCGCCGGTGGCCGCGCTGGCGCACGGCGATGTCGCGTTCTTCGGCGACGAGCAGGCGCAGCTGCGTCCGCTGCACACGATCCTCGACGCGCTGCGCAGTCTCGGCGTCGACATCGACGGCAACACCCTGCCGTTCGTCGTGCACGGCGCCGGGACGCTGCGCGGCGGGCGGGTCACCATCGACGCCTCCGGTTCCTCGCAGTTCGTCTCCGGGCTGCTGTTGTCGGCGGCGCGTTTCGACACCGGGATCACCGTGCACCACGAGGGCGCGCCGCTGCCGTCCATGCCGCATATCGAGATGACGGTGCAGATGCTGCGGCAGGCCGGGGTCCGGGTGGAGGCACCCGCCGATCCGCGCAAGGAACAGGTCTGGACCATCGAACCCGGGCCGATCCACGCCGTCGACTGGGATGTCGAGCCGGATCTGTCCAACGCCACGCCGTTCCTGGCCGCGGCGGCGGTCACCGGCGGCGAGGTGACCATTCCGCACTGGCCGCAGCTGACCACACAGGCCGGTGACGTGATCCGCGAGATCCTGGTCCGGATGGGCGCCGAGGCGCGCCGTTACGACGGCAAACTCACCGTGCGCGGTCCGCAGTCCCTCGCCGGCATCGATATCGACCTGCACGACGTGGGCGAGCTGACGCCGACCGTCGCCGCGCTCGCCGCGCTGGCCGACTCCCCGTCGCGGCTGCGCGGCATCGCCCATCTGCGCGGACACGAAACCGATCGGCTGGCCGCGCTGACCACCGAGATCAACCGCCTCGGCGGCAACGTCACCGAAACCGAGGACGGGCTGAGCATCGAGCCGACCCCGCTGCAGGGCGGCCAGTGGCATTCCTACGCCGATCACCGAATGGCCACGGCGGGCGCGATTCTGGGCCTGCGCGTGCCCGGTATGAGCATCGAGGACATCGGCACCACCGCCAAGACGCTGCCCGAATTCGTCACCCTGTGGGAATCGATGCTGGCGGGCGCCGGCGCCTTATCGGGTGAGGGAGCGGCCCACTGAGGCGGCGGGAGTACGACGAATCCGATGTCCGGGTCCGCCCGGGCAGGGGTTCGCGTCCCCGCACCAAGACCCGGCCGGAACATCGAGATGCGGTGTCGGCCATGGTGGTTTCGGTCGATCGGGGACGCTGGGGGTGCGTGCTCGGCGACGATCCGGATCGCCGCGTGGTCGCGATGCGGGCGCGGGAACTGGGCCGCACCCCGATCGTGGTCGGCGATCAGGTGGATGTGGTCGGCGACCTGTCCGGCCGGCCCGACACGCTGGCGCGGATCGTGCGCGTCGCCGATCGCCGAACGGTGTTGCGCCGCACCGCCGATGACACCGACCCTTTCGAACGCATCGTGGTGTCGAACGCCGAACAGCTGTTCATCGTCGTGGCGCTGGCCGATCCGCCGCCTCGCACCGGCTTCGTCGAACGCGCCATGGTGGCCGCGTATGCCGGTGGGCTGCAACCGATTCTGTGCCTGACCAAACACGATCTGGCCGCCGATTCCGAATTCGCCGCCGAATTCGCCGATCTGGATCTGACCATCGTCTACGGCGGGCGTGACGATCCCCTGGAACCCGTTCGCGACCTCCTGCGGGATTCGCTGACCTGTCTGCTCGGCCACTCCGGCGTCGGCAAGTCGACGCTGGTGAATCGCCTTGTCCCCGAAGCGGAACGAGCCGTGGGCACGGTCTCCGGCGTCGGCAAGGGCCGCCACACCTCCACTCAGTCGGTGGCCCTGCCGCTGGAAGGCGGCGGCTGGGTCATCGACACCCCCGGTATCCGCTCCTTCGGCCTCGCCCACATCTCCCCCGACGACGTGATCGCCGCCTTCCCCGACCTGTCCGAGGCCATCGAGGACTGCCCCCGCGGCTGCACCCACCTCGGCCCACCCGCCGACCCGGAATGCGCGCTGGACGAACTGCCGGGCAAGGAGCGGCGGGTGGCGGCGATCCGGCTGTTGCTGACAGCGCTGAATTCCAACGATCCCTGGGTGGTCGGCGGCAGCTGAGCCCTCTGGGTCTGCAGGCGCGGGCAGGTGGCGCCGGAATGCGATACTTGGCATTGCACGAGACGTCCCGACGAGGAGGGAGGGCTGATGAGCGCGGAGCCGCTGCCTGCCTGGGTCGTCCCGCCGCCCGGCGGCTATACCGCCGATGACCTGGACAAGCTGCCCGACCTACCCCCGCACACCGAGCTGATCGATGGGAGTCTCGTCTTCGTGAGCCCGCAGATGAGATTCCATGCGCTGGTGATCGATCTGCTCGTGTCCGCGCTGCGATCGTCAGCGCCATCGGCCCTTCGGGTTCGAAGGGAAATGACGGTGACATTGGGCCCTCGGCAACGCCCGGAGCCAGACCTTATCGTCGTCCACGAATCGGCGGATCGTGGGGCTGACCAGACCACCTATCAGCCCGAGGATGTCGTCCTGGCGGTCGAAGTCGTTTCGCCGGATTCGATTGTGCGCGACCGCGAACGCAAACCGCAGTTGTATGCGCGCGCCGGGATTCCCCATTTTTGGCGTGTGGAAAACGACAACGGTCGCGCGGTGGTCTACATCTACGAACTGGACCCGGCCACCGGCCAATACACTCCCACCGGCATCCACCACGACCGGCTCGCACTGTCGGTGCCGTTCGAGCTGGACATCGACCTCACCGAGTATCAGCGGATGTGATCAGTCGGCGTGTTCCGGGCGCGGAGTCGCTGCCAGGCTCGCCTGCCCGATCCACTGCGGTACCTGCCGCCGAATCGACGCCGGGCCCACGATCTCGGTGGTTTCCTCCCGCAGCGCCGCTGCCCAGCTCCGGTCGCCGCGCCAGATCTCGGTGAGCTGCCGCAGCGTGCTGCGCACGGTTGCGGCGACCTCGAAACCGGGGTCGTAGTCGCAGACCGCCGCCGTTCCGCGCTCGACCACGAGCCACCAGTGCGCCTCCTTGCCGGGCACATCGGTGAACTCGACCTCCAGGACCGTGCGCTCCTCGGGCCACGCCCGGACCGGAATCGTGCGACGGATGTCCCACAGCAACAGGTGCGGATCCAGATCTCTGTCGCCGAGATCGCCGATCCAGCGCACCCCCCACGTCCCGAGCGCCTGGACGACGGTCGACAGTTCACGTCCGGCCTCGGTCAGGAGGTAGGCGGCCCGTCCGTCCGTACCGATCTCGCGACGCAGCACCCCCGACCGCTCCAGCGAGCGCAGACGCCGCGACAGCAGGGCGGGCGACATTTTCGGGTTGCCCCGCCGCAACTCGTTGAAATGCGTACTACCCAACAGTAATTCGCGGACGACCAGCAATGTCCATCGTTCGTCGAGGACATCCATTGCCTTGGCGATCGGGCAGAACTCCCCATAGCCGGACACACAACCAGTAGACCACTCGGCGCGCGCCGGGTACAGATGTTGAACTGGCCGGGGCCGCCCCGGCCGCCGGATGCTTGCGGTATGACAGCTATCCCTCACACCCAGCAACCATCCCCCGACATCACCGAACGCACCCACGCCCTCTGGGCTCTCGGCGACTACCCTCGCGTCGCGGACACCGTGATACCCGGCCTGGGCCGGCGCCTGGTCCGAGCCTGCGATATTCGTCCCGGCCTGCGCGTGCTCGACATCGCCGCCGGAGCGGGAAATGCGGCCATTCCGGCGGCCGAAGCCGGCGCGGACGTCGTCGCCAGTGACCTGACGCCGGAAATGTTCGAGGCCGGCAGGGCCGCGGCGGCCGCTCGCGGTGTCCATCTCACCTGGGAGGCCGCCGACGCCCAGGCGCTGCCGTACGCCGACGGCCGATTCGATGTCGCCATGTCCTGTGTGGGCATCATGTTCGCCCCGTCGCATCGGGCGGCCGCCGGCGAACTGCTCCGAGTGACCGCGCCGAATGCGACGATCGGGCTGATCAACTGGACGCCGGAAGGATTCATCGGCGAAATGTTCTCCATCGCCAAGCAGTTCGCACCGCCACCGCCGCCCGGAGCGCAATCGCCGCTGCTCTGGGGCACCGCCGACCATCTCCGGGACCTGTTCGGCGACCACGTCACCGATCTGCGGATACAGCGCGAATTCGCGACGGTGGAGTGTTTCGCCGACGGTGACCGGTTCCGCGACTTCTTCAAGGCCAACTACGGTCCCACGGTCGCTGTCTACCGGTCCCTGGCGGGCGACCCGGACCGCATCGCCGAGCTGGACCGCGCCCTCGCCGACCTGGCCGCTCGCCACGATCTCGGCGGCGGGCGGATGCGCTGGGAGTACCTCCTGGTCACCGGCCGGCGGGCGTGATCACCGGTCCGTGTCGCCGCGCGGCCGGATATTCGACGAAGCCGCCCGGTTGTGTGCGATCCGGCCGCGTCTACGCCGACGTCGGCAGCCGGCGCTCGCCGTGCGTGATCGCCGCGATCAGATCGTCGTAGCCGTTGACCAGTTCGGCCACCCGGAACCACGCAGCGTGCACTGCCAGATCGTCGGTGGTGGTCTCCAGCAGGTGCGCGGCACGGGCGTACGCCGCCATGAGCCGATCGATCACCGAACCGACGGTTTCGGTATGGATCGCGGTGCCGTGCCGATGCTGCGGGACGTGGGCTTCGATCCATCGATCGATCGCGCGCACAGTCTCGCGGCGCGACGCCTCGGCCGCGCGGCGATAGTCGGCATCGTGCGATTGGGCGGCACCGGTGTGCAGTTCCGCGAGGTGCCGCGCGAGCGGGTCCAGGTGATGTGCGGCGGGCCGCGAATCACGCACCGTTCGCAGCAGCATCTCGGCGGTGGGAAGATCCCCGACAACGTCGGCGCCGCCGCGCTCGAGCACCAGCAACGGCGACACCGTCGCCACCCGGGTGCCCTCGGGCCCCGGAACCTCACCGGTCATCGCGAGCACCGCCCCCGCGCTCGGAGGGGGATACCGCACCGGAGGCAGCCATCGCGGCCGTCTCGGTGACGCGGTGCGGCGAGAATTGCGACTTCGAGCACATCGGCAGCTCCTGGTCGGTCGTGTCGGCCTTCGACGAAGCCGACCGTATGCCCCGGATTAGCCGTTCGCCCCCCTGCTCGTTCCCGCTGTTGAGAAGTCACAGCCCTGATCGCCGCGGCGTGCTGACGGAGCACATAACCAGTGGTTGACTACGGCGTCAGCACCAGCCGCCCGCGCAATCCACCGGCGGACAACCGCTCATGCGCTTCGGCCGCGCGTTCGAGCGGAAGGACATCGGCGACCCGCAAACCCAGGCCGAGCGCCGCGAGTTCGCCGAGCGCGGTTCCGTCCGCCCGGATCCACTCCTGGTGAATTCTCATGCCGCGCAAGGGCAGAGGGGGCTGTCCGCCGGCCACCCCGGCGTAGGCGCCACCGTTGCGGACGGCGGCCGTCGCGCGAACCCCCAGGCCCGCGCCGTCCAGTGCGCCGTCGACACCGCCCGGAACCAGCGCCCGTATCTCCCCGGCGAGGTCGGCGCTCGCGCGAGACACGGTCCATTCGGCGCCGAGTCCGCGAACGAACGCCGCATCCTCATCGGCGACCTGCGCGACCACCCGCAGTCCGGCACGAACGCCCAGTTCGACCGCGAAGCCGCCCACCGCTCCGGCCGCGCCCGTCACCAGCAGGGTGTCACCGGCGCGAAGGTCGAGCAGCGCGAACGCCTGGTGTGCGGTCAGCGCATTCAGCGGCAGGGTGGCCGCTTCCGTCGCATCCACACCCGGCGGTGCCGGTGCGACCGCATCGGTATCGAGCACCAGATACTCGGCATACGCACCCAGCGACCGGTCGAGCAGATCACGTAATCCGACAACGCGTTGTCCCGCCGCGAATGTCGTCACCTCCGGGCCGACGCGGTCGACGATTCCCGCAGCGTCCCAGCCGATTCCGATGATTTCGCGCGGCGCCATCAGTCCCGCCTCGATCAGGGCGCCGCTGCGGGTCGCGATATCCACCGGATTGACCGCGGCCGCCTCCACCCGGATCCGCACCTGGCGCGGCCCGGGTTCGGGAATCGCCACCCGCACCACCTCGAGTGCCTCCGGGCCGCCCACGCGGCGAACGACCACTGCCCGCATGCTGTTTCCAGAAGTCATGCTGTCAACTTATGGAGAGCTACTCTCCATAAGGAAGTACGCACTCGAAGGTGCGTATCCCACTTCGAGGAGAGCCGTGGCCACCCGAACCGCCGCCCAACGCCGCGCCCAGGCCGGCGTCGAATACGACGCGTACCTGGCGCAATGTCCCGCACGCCAACTACTCGACCGCATCGCCGACAAATGGGTGAGCCTGGCCGTCAATGCCCTCGCCGACGGCCCCCAGCGCTACAGCGACCTGCAACGCCGCCTCGCCAGCATCAGCCAGAAGATGCTCACCCAAACCCTGCGCAACCTCGAACGCGACGGCCTGGTCTGCCGCACCGTCACTCCCGCGGTCCCGGTTCGCGTCGACTACGAACTAACCCCACTCGGCCGCTCACTGCTACCGGTGATGCGCGCGGTCAAAGACTGGGCCGAGGAGAACATGGACCACGTCCACGCCGCCCGCGAACACTACGACCAGCAGACCGAAACCGCGTAGCGGCTTCTCGCCGGGTATCGTTCGCCGAAATTACCGGCGGCGCTTGGACTTCGGGGGCTTGGACTGCTTGGACCGGTCACGTTCCGCTTCACGACGCTCGCGGCGGGTCATGCCGGTCGAGGGGGTGTCGCCGTATTCCTGAGCGGCACTGCGGACTTCGGCGTGGCCGCCCTCGTCCGGACCGGAGAAGCTGAGGCCGCGCGGGCCGGATTCGTCGATTCCCTTGGCGCGCAGAGCCGCCGGGGCGTTCTCGGCGGCGCCGTTGCCCTGGGGTACTGCCGGGGCGGGATGGGTGGCGCCCACCGGGGAACGCAGGCCGGCACCGACCGCGGGCTGCGGTTCGGGAGCCTGCTGAACCTCCACCTGGAGGTTGAACAGGAAGCCGACCGACTCCTCCTTCAGGCCCTCGAGCATGGCGGCGAACATGTCGAAACCCTCGCGCTGGTATTCGACGAGCGGATCGCGCTGCGCCATCGCGCGCAGGCCGATGCCCTCCTTGAGGTAGTCCATCTCGTAGAGGTGTTCACGCCACTTGCGGTCCAGGACCGACAGCAGCACCTGGCGCTCCAGGTTGCGCATACTGCCCGCGCCGGCCAGATCGTCGATCTCCTTCTCACGCCGCGCGTAGGCGTCGTGCGCGTCGTCGAGAATGGCGTCGAGCAGCTCCTCGCGGCTCAGTTCGCCGATCTCACCGTCTTCGGTCTCACCGGTCAGATCCTGGTATTCGATGCCCACCGGGTACAGCGTCTTGAGGGCAGTCCACAGCTTGGCCAGATCCCAATCCTCGACGTAGCCCTCGGCGGTGGCGCCGTTGACGTAGGCCGTGATCACGTCGGTGATCATCGACTGAACCTGGCCCTCCATATCCTCGCCGGCCAGGATGCGCTGGCGCTCGGCGTAGATGACGGTGCGCTGCTGGTTCATCACCTCGTCGTACTTCAGAACGTTCTTGCGGATTTCGAAGTTCTGCTGTTCGACCTGGGTCTGGGCGCTCTTGATCGCCCGCGAGACCATCTTGGCTTCGATCGGCACGTCGTCGGGCAGGTTGAGCCGGGTCATGATCGACTCCAGGGCCGCACCGTTGAAGCGCCGCATCAGCTCGTCGCCGAGCGAGAGGTAGAAGCGCGACTCGCCCGGGTCGCCCTGGCGGCCGGCACGACCGCGCAGCTGGTTGTCGATACGTCGCGACTCGTGCCGCTCGGTGCCCAGCACGTAGAGGCCGCCGGCGTCGCGCACCAGATCGGCGTCGTCTTCGACCTGCCGCTTGACCTGCTCCAGCGCGGGCAGCCAGTTGGCCTCGTAGTCGTCCGGCGTCTCGACCGGATCCAGGCCCTGCCGACGAAGCAGCGTATCGGTGATGATGTCGGGGTTACCGCCGAGCACGATGTCGGTACCACGGCCGGCCATATTCGTCGCCACGGTGACCGCGCCCGGACGGCCGGCCTCGGCGATGATCTGCGCTTCCTGTTCGTGGAACTTCGCGTTCAGCACGTTGTGCGGGATGCCGCGCTTGGT
The DNA here is from genome assembly GCF_049538315.1 of Nocardia sp. AB354. Classification (NCBI taxonomy): domain Bacteria; kingdom Bacillati; phylum Actinomycetota; class Actinomycetes; order Mycobacteriales; family Nocardiaceae; genus Nocardia; species Nocardia sp. AB354. The sequence goes on from NZ_JBMVFU010000030.1 coordinate 27,276, forward strand.
GAGCAGCTTCGACAGGTACTCCGACCGCTCCACCGAGGTGGTACCGATCAGCACCGGCTGGTTCTGCTCGTGCCGCTCGGCGATGTCGTCGGCGACCGCGGCGAATTTCGATTCCTCGGTCTTGTAGATCAGGTCCGCCTGATCCATACGGATCATCGGCTTGTTGGTGGGGATCGGCACGACACCGAGGCCGTAGGTCTGGTGGAGCTCGGCCGCCTCGGTTTCGGCGGTACCGGTCATACCGGACAATTTGTCGTAGAGGCGGAAATAGTTCTGCAGCGTGATAGTGGCCAGCGTCTGATTTTCCGGCTGGATCTCCACGCCCTCTTTGGCCTCGATGGCCTGGTGCATGCCCTCGTTGTAGCGACGGCCGACCAGAATGCGGCCGGTGAATTCGTCGACGATGATGACCTCGCCGTTGCGGACGATGTAATCCTTGTCGCGAACGTAGAGTTCCTTCGCCTTGATCGCGTTGTTCAGATAGCTGACCAGCGGCGAGTTGGCGGCCTCGTACAGATTGTCGATACCGAGCTGATCCTCGACGAATTCGACACCGGCCTCGTGCACGCCGATGGTGCGCTTCTTGATGTCGACCTCGTAGTGCACATCCTTCTTCAAAAGCGGTGCAATACGGGCGAATTCGGCATACCACTTACTCGACGCATCGGCCGGGCCGGAAATGATCAGCGGCGTCCGGGCCTCGTCGATCAGAATCGAGTCGACCTCGTCGACCACGGCGAAGTTGTGCCCACGCTGGACCAGATCGTCCAGCGAATGGGTCATGTTGTCGCGCAGATAATCGAAGCCGAATTCGTTGTTCGTGCCGTAGGTGATATCGGCGCCGTAGGCCGCACGCCGCTCGGCGGGGCTCATCCCGGAGAGGATCGCGCCGACCTGCAGGCCGAGGAAACGGTGCACGCGCCCCATCCACTCGGAGTCACGACGGGCCAGATAGTCGTTGGTGGTGACGATGTGGACGCCGTCGCCGCTGATCGCGTTGAGATAGGCGGGCAGCACCGAGGTGAGTGTCTTACCTTCACCGGTTTTCATCTCGGCGACATTGCCGATGTGCAGGGCCGCGCCACCCATCACCTGCACCTTGTAATGCTTCTGATTCAGCACGCGCCAGGAGGCCTCGCGCGCGGTGGCGAAAGCTTCGAGCAGCAACTCGTCCAGAGATTCGCCGTCGATGTAGCGCTGTTTGAATTCGTCGGTCTTGGCCCGCAGTTCCGCGTCGGTGAGATCGGCGTACTCGTCTTCCAGACCGAGAACTTCGTCGGCCAGATGCGCGAGCCGCTTGACGGTGCGACCCTCACCAAAACGTAGCAACCTCGTCAGTGTCAGCGCAGGCACGGGTCTCGTCAGTCCTCTGGTCGATGTTGTCGTCTTGCAGTGCTACATCTTCGGCACACCGCACTACTCGCGGCATACCGAAGCCCCGCCACATCGTATGGGCGAAATCCCCGGCGCGCGGATAAGCGGCATCGTCCATGGTAATGCGGCCTCCATCGTAGGCGCCGCCGCGTCGGAACATCCACGGACAGCCGCGGCCCATCGGGGCCCGGCAGTGATCGATCACACTTCGGCACGACACGCGCCCGCGATCACCGCATGCGCAAGGCACTCATCCGCCAATGCCCGCGGCGCAGCACCAGCCGCGCGGCGACGGCGAAACGGCGCTGCCCCCGCTCGTATCCGCCGCACACCTCCGCAGCACTCGCGGTGACCTCGGCGAGCTTCACGGTGACGAGCACCGCCGTACCGAGGCGGCGCTCCGCGGCGGCGGTGCGGGCGAGCGTTTCGACGGCGGCCAGCACGGTCGGCTCCACCACCGGACGTAACTGCCCGAGCGGACGCCGCCCGTCGATGACCTCGAGCACCAGGCGCAGCGACCGCTCCGCGAACTGCGCTGCGGCTGTACCGATCTCGTCCCCGCCGCATATGTCGGACGACACCGGCACACCCGCGCCGGACCCCGGCGAGCGGCCGTCGTGCGCGGACCGGCGCGGGGTCCGCAGTCGCGGCACGACGTGCGCGGCCGTCCCCCGATCGAGCGACTTTCCCGCAGTCGCGCCACCGGAACTCCTCGGATCCAACGGCGGTTCGAATACCGGCGCGCGGCGGGCGCGACGGGTGTATACCGGGCTTGCAGAAGACTCGAGCATTCGACACTCCCCCTGGTCGGCATGCTTGGGCACGGATCGAACCAGCATGCCATGCGCGGCGTCGACGACGGCGGAATTCCGACGCCGACGCGACAAGTCCCACACAGTCACGCGCGCAAGGTTTGTGTCACTCCACAATGGAGAGCGGCAACGGAGAGGAGCCCGGACAGCGTGATCACGAGACTGACGCCGCAGGACGCGTCGTTCTTCCGGCTCGAGTCGAGCAGCAATCCCATGCACATCGGCTCTCTCGCGATCGTGCGCGTCGCCCCCGAGGACCCCGGCGACGGATCTCCGTGCGTGGACTACCAGACGTTGCTGGACCTGGTCGACAGCCGGTTGTCGATGGTGCCCCGCTACCGCCGCAAGGTCCGTGAGGTCCCGTTCAAGGTGGGGCGCCCGGTCTGGGTCGAGGACAGCCGCTTCGACCTCACCTATCACGTGCGGCGATCGGCGCTGCCGGCTCCGGGCTCCGACGAGCAGCTCTACGAACTGGTCGGGCGGCTGTCGTCGCGACCGCTCGACCCGAGCCGGCCGCTGTGGGAGATGTATCTGATCGAAGGCCTGTCCGAGGACCGCTGCGCGATCTTCACCAAAACCCATTCGGCGCTGGTGGATGGTGAGACCGCGCTCGAGATCGGCCACGTCATCCTGGACTCGGGGCCCTCGCCGCGGGTGGTCGCACCCGATACCTGGGTGGCCCACCGCGAACCCGGCGACATGGAACTGCTGGGCATGTCACTGGCCGAAATAGCGACCCAGCCCGCGACGGCATGGGAAGTCGTCCGCGATGCCGGAGCCAACGCGTCGGCGGTGGTGGCGGCCGCGGGCAAGGCGGTCGACGCCGCGGTCGACCGGGTGCGCGCGGCCGGGCGGACGGCGCCCGACAGCCCCTTCAACACCTCGATCTCGCGGTGCCGCCGGTTCGACATCGCACGGACCGACCTCGAGGACTATCGCCGCATTCGAAGACACTTCGGCTGCTCCATCAACGACGCCATCCTGGCCGTGGTGACCGGCGCGCTGCGGATATTCCTGCAATCGCGCGGTGAGGTGCTGGTCGGATCGGCGGTGCTGCGCGCGGTGGTACCGATGTCGGTCTACGTCGACGGGGCACCCGACGACGTGAGCCCGGCCAGCGAGGTCTCCTCGTTCCTGATCGATCTGCCGGTGGGAGAGCAGAATCCGGTGATGCGGCTGTCGCACATCTCGCATGCCACGGCCGAGAATGCCCGGCATCGGCGCGCCGTGCGGGCGCGCACCCTGGTTCACATGGCCGGCTTCGCCCCGGCCAGCCTGCACGCGATGAGCGTGCGGGCGGCGAGTACGTTCGCAGAACACACATTCAACTTGGTGATCACCAACGCCCCGGGTCCGCAGCGGCCGATGTATATCGGCGGCGCACGGATGCTGGAGATGTATCCGGTATCGCCGTTGCTGCGCAATCAGGCGTCGAGCATCGGAATCACGTCCTACGACGGACGTGTGTTCTACGGTCTCAATGCCGACCGCGAGGCGATGGCCGATATCGCCGTACTGGCGGCGGCGGTGCGCGAATCCATGGAGGAGATGCTCGGTGCCTGCGTCTGATCAGGGCAAGCTACGCGTCTATGTCCCGGCCACCATCGCCATGCTCCGAGAGCTGGTGGCGCAGCGCGAAATTCGCGCGGTGAACGACACCGCCTTCGCGGTCACCCCCGCGTTGCGCGAGGCCTACGCCTCCGGCGACGACGAGGAACTGGCCGAGGTGGCGATGGGTGAGGCGGCGCGCGCATCGCTGCGGCTGCTCGCCGAGGAACGCGAATCCGCACTGCTGCACGCCGACGACGGCGATGCCGAACCGGAGGACGGAACAGATCCGGACGCCGCCGAAGACACCGGATCGTCGTATTCGGCCCCCGTCTACCGCCGTGCCGTGATCGCCGCCGATGTGACGGGCACGACCCTGCGCCCGGATCTCGACGATGCGGTGGTCCGGCTGTCCGGGCCGATCACCTACAAGCGCATCGCCTCGGTGCACGTCGATCTGGCCGAGGCCGAACCTCAGGTCGCGAAGGCCGTCGACGTCGTCGACGCGGCCGACCTGGGCGATCCGGACGCGGAATTCGTGCTGGGCGACGCGGAGGATCACCAGCTGGCTTGGTACGCGGCACAGGAGTTGCCGTTCCTGCTCGACCTCCTCTGATCCGCCCGCTAACCTACGATGCCGTAACCTTGGCTCGAAGGGTGCGCCGCAGGCGCGTGATCACAGGAAATGAGCATTCGCACGATGGTGTCGAAATCGGTACAAGGCCTGCGGGCATGGCTCGAGGCCCCGGTCGCCGACGCGAAGATGGCCGGGCGGACGCGCCTGGACGCGCTGCGCGGCGCGGCGGCCCGCATCACCACCCCGCTGCTGCCCGATGACTATCTGCATCTGGTGAATCCGCTGTGGTCGGCGCGGGAACTGCGCGGACGGATCATCGAGGTCCGCAAGGAGACCGCCGATTCGGTGACCCTGGTGATCAAGCCGGGCTGGGGTTTCGATTTCACCTTCACCCCCGGTCAGTACATCGGCATCGGTGTCCTGGTCGAGGGGCGCTGGCACTGGCGGTCGTATTCGCTGACCTGCCCGCCGGACTGGACCCATCGCGACAACCGCGCCGAACGAGTGATCTCGATCGCGGTGAAGGCGATGCCGGAGGGCTTCCTGTCCAGCCATCTGGTCAACGGCGTGCCGCAGGGCACGGTGGTTCGCCTGGCCGCGCCGCAGGGCGGATTCGTCCTGCCGGAGCCCCCGCCGGCGAAGGTGTTGTTCATCACCGCCGGCAGCGGCATCACCCCGGTGATGGCGATGCTGCGGACCATGGACCGCCGCGCCGCCGACCGCACCGACGGCGACGCGATGGACGACATCGTGCACATCCACTCCGCCCGGACCGCCGAGGACGTCATGTTCGGCGCGGAACTGCGGGCGCTGCACGACAAGCATCCCGGCTTCACCGCACACATCCACCTCACCGGCGAGCAGGGCAAATTCGATCTGGCCGATCTCGACAGCCGATTCCCGGACTGGCGCGAGCGCGAGACCTGGGCCTGCGGTCCGGCCGGTCTGCTCAACGATGTCGAGAAGCATTGGGCCGCAGCGGGTATCAGCGACAAGCTGCATGTCGAGCGGTTCGAGGTGGAACGTTCGGCGGTCGGCGAGGGCGGCACGGTCACCTTCGCCCGCACCGATCGCAGCGCCGAGGTCGACGGCGCCACCAGCCTGCTCGAGGCCGGTGAGGCCGCGGGCGTGCAGATGCCGTTCGGCTGCCGGATGGGTATCTGCCAGACCTGCGTGGTCACCCTGACCGACGGACATGTGCGCGATCTGCGCAACGGCGCCGAACACCAGGCCGGGGAGAAAATCCAGACCTGCATCTCGGCCGCGGCCGGCGACTGCACCCTGGACGTGTGAGTCGCGTTCCGGTGGTGTTCACCCGTTCGCCCCGCGGCGGCGCGAGCGATCACCACCGGTTACCGATACTCTGAAGAGGACAAGACCGAGACCTCCCACCGAAGCGCAGCGGAGCCCATGCCGCCGAAGCGCGGGGGAGGCAGTCCATCGAAGCGCAGCGGAGGCAATCCGATACCGGCCCGCCGACGCGATGCAGAGGCATTCATTCGACACCGCCGGAGCGAAGCGGAGGCATTGCAGGACCGTGGCCATCACCGACATCAAGGCGTATTCGCATCTGACGGCTGCCGATATCGACACATTGGGGCAGGAACTCGACACCATCCGCCGCACGGTCGAGCAATCGCTGGGTGAGCGCGACGCCGCCTACATCCGGCGCACCATCCGCGCCCAGCGCACGCTCGAGGCCGCCGGCCGCGCGGTCCTGTTCGCCGGACGCAACAAATGGGCCTGGGTCGCGGGCACCGCGATGTTGTCGGTGGCCAAGATCATCGAGAATATGGAGCTCGGGCACAACGTCAGCCACGGGCAATGGGACTGGATGAACGACCCGGAGATCCACTCCACCAGCTGGGAGTGGGATATGACCGGCACCTCCGGACAGTGGAAACGGGCGCACAACTTCTCGCACCACACCTACACCAACATCGTCGGCATGGACGACGACGTGGGCTTCGGCATCCTGCGCATGACCCGCGACGAAGAGTGGAAGCCGATCAATCTCGCTCAGCCGGTGGCGAATCTGATCCTGGCCGCGCTCTTCGAGTGGGGTATCGCCCTGCACGATCTGAAGATCGAGAAACAGCAGACCAGAGTTCCGCGCAGCGACCTGCTGTCCGAACCCAACCGGCAGTTCCTGCGCAAGGCCGGCCGCCAGGTCGCCAAGGACTTCGTGGTCTTTCCGCTGCTGAGCGGTCCGGGCTGGAAAGCGACGCTGAAGGCCAACGCGACGGCCAACCTGATCCGCAATCTGTGGGCGTACGCCGTGATCTTCTGCGGGCATTTCCCGGACGGCGCCGAGAAATTCACCCAGGAGCAGTTCGCGGACGAAACCCGGGCGGAATGGTATCTGCGGCAGATGCTGGGCAGTGCCAACTTCCAGGCCGGCACGGCGATGGCCTTCATGAGCGGCAATCTGTGCTACCAGATCGAGCATCACCTCTTTCCGGACATTCCGAGCAATCGGTATCCGGAGATCGCCGAACAGGTCCGCCAACTCTGCGACAAGTACGACCTGCCGTACACCACGGGATCGCTGGGCAAACAATATGCCCTGGCGTTCCGCACGATTCACAAACTGGCGCTGCCCGACCGATTCCTGCGCCGGACCGCGGACGACGCCCCGGAGACGTCGTCGGAACGCAAATTCTCGCTGCTGACCCGCCCGTTGACGGCCGGTACCGAAGAGCCGCTGTCCGGCGTCGACCCGCTCACCGGAAGGCGGCAGGGATTGCGGTCGGCAATGGTGGAAGCCAAGGCCGCACTGCGCGAGAAGGCACGGCAGGAAAAGGAGGCGCTGCGCGAAGCCAAGCTCGCTCTGCAGGAAAAGGCTCGGGCCGAGAAGCAGATACTCCGGCGCCGCGGACTGCGGGGACGAGCGACCGTTCGCGTCCGGTTGCGGCAACAGCGAAGGCGACTAACCTAAGCCATATCGGTCACGATCACAATGCGGTATACGCCACAGTTGTAATCCGATCCGGAGACAACCTACGGGACCGTAACCTACGGTAGTGTAACCGGCATGGCGATCTCGGATGTCAAGGAATACGCCCACCTCACTCCAGAGGATGTAGAAGCGATCGGCGCGGAGCTGGATGCGATCCGTCGCGAAATCGAGGCCTCCCGAGGCGAGAACGACGCCCGCTACATCCGTAACGTGATCCGTTTGCAGCGCGCCCTGGAAATCGGGGGTCGCGCCACGCTGTTCGCCAGTTTCCTGCCGCCGGCCTGGCTGGCCGGCACGGCGATGTTGTCGGCCGCCAAGATCATCGAGAACATGGAGATCGGCCACAACGTCATGCACGGCCAGTGGGACTGGATGAACGATCCGGAAATCCACTCCTCCAACTGGGAGTGGGACAACGCCGGACCGTCGGAACACTGGAAGATCACGCACAACTACCTGCACCACAAGTACACCAACGTGCTGGGTATGGATGACGACATCGGCTACGGCCTGCTGCGCGTGACGCGCGATCAGCGGTGGACGCCGTTCTATCTCGGACAGCCGGTCTACAACCTGCTGCTGCAGATGTTCTTCGAATACGGCGTGGCCATCCAGCATTTGGAGCTGGGCAAGGTCGCGAAGAAGAAGTGGCCGGCCGATTCTCCGGAACGCCGGCAATTCGAGCAGGACCGCAAGGTCGTGCTGAAGAAGGTCGGCAAGCAGGCGGCGAAGGATTATGTGATCTTCCCGCTGCTGACCGGACCGGCCTTCCTGTCCACGCTGACGGCCAATATCACCGCCAATATCGTCCGCAATGTGTGGACCAACGCGGTGATCTTCTGCGGCCACTTCCCCGACGGTGCGGAGAAGTTCACCAAGGGCGATGTGGACAACGAAACGCAGGGCGAGTGGTACCTGCGCCAGATGCTGGGCAGCGCCAATATCACCGGCGGCGCGGTCATGCATTTCATGACCGGCAACCTCTCCCATCAGATCGAGCACCACCTGTTCCCGGACCTGCCGAGCAACCGGCTGCGGGCCATCTCGGTGCGCGTGCGGGAATTGTGCGACAAATACGACCTGCCCTACACCAGCGGCTCGTTGCCGGTGCAGTACGCGAAATCGTGGCGCACCATCATCAAGCTGTCGCTGCCCAACAAATATCTGCGCCGTGGCACCGACGACGCTCCCGAGACCAAGTCCGAGCGCGCATTCGGTGGCATCGGCACGGTCGACCCGGTGACCGGGCGCCGGCGCGGATTGCGCACCGCGCTGAAGGAAGGCAGGCGCCGGGTGGCGGAACGCCGGCAGACGGTCGGCTCGGCCGCCTAGCGATCACCGAACAGAAGGGGCTCTCCGGATTCGATATCCGGGGAGCCCCTTTCGTCTGCCCACGTCCGGGCCTGATTGACTGAACCGGTGTCAACGCAAGAATCCAGCATCTACGACGTGATCCGGCGGCGGCGCGATGTGCGTGCCGAATTCACCGGCGATCTCGTCGACGATGCGACCCTGCTCCGAATCCTCGACGCGGCCCATCGCGCACCCAGCGTGGGCAATTCGCAGCCGTGGGATTTCGTCGTCGTGCGTGACCCGGCGACATTGGCGCGCTTCGCCGCACACGTCGCCGAGAAGCGCGTCGAATTCCGCGATTCGCTGCCACCGGAGCGAGCCCGCACCTTCGAGCCGATCAAGATCGAGGGCATCACCGAGAGCGGCACCGGGATAGTCGTCACCCACGACGACAGTCGCGGCGGCCCGCAGATCCTCGGTCGCGCGACGGTCCCCGAAACCGGTTTGTACTCCACGGTTCTCGCGATCCAGAACCTGTGGCTGGCCGCGACCGCCGAAGGGGTGGGCGTCGGCTGGGTGAGTTTTTACGACGCACCCTTCCTCACCGACTTGATCGAGCTGCCCGCCGGCATTCGTCCCGTCGCGTGGCTGTGCATCGGCCCGGTGCACGAATTCCAGCACACGCCGGATCTGGAACGGTTCGGCTGGCGCGACCGGCGTCCACTCGACGACGCGATCCACTGGGAGCGGTACTAGCGCCCTGCCTACACCCGTTCGAGGACCGCGGACGCGCCATGCCCTCCCGCGGCGCAAATGCCCAGCAGCGCAGTGCTCTTCCCGGTGAGTGCCAGCTCGTTGGCCATGGTCGTCACCATGCGCGCACCGGTGGCGCCGAAGGGGTGGCCGATCGCGATCGAACCGCCGTGCACATTGAGGATGTCCGGGTCGATCTCGCCGACGGCGCTGTCGCGGTCCAGCCGGGATTTGGCCCACGCGTCGCTGCCCAGGGCCGACACCACCGAGAGGGTCTGGGCGGCGAAGGCCTCATGGATATCGACGACATCGATGTCCGACAGGGCCAGCCCTGCCTTGTCGAGCGCCCGCGGCATGGAGATGGCCGGACCGATCAGCACCTGATCGGACGGGTCGACGCTGACGAAACTCCAGGACCGGAAGGCCGCCAGCGGTTCGAAGCCCAGGGCGCGCGCCTTCTCCTCGCTCATCAGCAGCACCGCGGCCGCGCCGTCGGTGAGCGGGCTGGCGTTGCCCGCCGTCACCGTCCCGTCCCGCTCGAAGACCGGGGCGAGGGTCGCCAGCTTCTCGACACCGGTGTTCGCGCGCACGAGTCCGTCGCGAGTGACCGCCTTCCCGTCCGGCGTGGCGACCGCGAGTACCTCCCGGTCGAACCGGCCGGATTTGATCGCCGCCGCCGCGCGATGATGCGAGCGGGCGGCAAAGGCGTCCTGCTGCTCCCGGGTGATGCCGTTGATGCGGGCCATCTTCTCCGCCGACTCCCCCATCACCTCGCCGGTGGTGCGCTCGGCGATCTTCGGCCGGCGCGGCAGCAGATCCGTGAACGGCGCCAGCTGCGCCACCGCGGACAGATAGTCCTTCGGCTTCGGCTTACCCAGGGCCAGCGGCGCGGCCGCGTGCACCATCTTCTGCGGCAGCTTCACCTCGGCATTGCTGGTGGAATCGCTGCCTCCGGCGACCATGATGTCGTATTCCCCGCGTTCGATGGCGGCCGCCGCCGCGGTCACCGCCTGCAGTCCGGAGGCACACGCACGGGTGACCGTGTAGCCCTCGCAACCGTGGTCGAGTCCCAGATCCAGGGCGATCTCCCGCGCGACGTTGGGCGCCGCACTCGGCAGGATCACCCCGCCCCACACCATCGCCTGCACCTGATTCTTGGGCAGTCCGGTCCGCTCGAGCAGCCCGCCCACCGCCAGGACACCCAGATCGATGGTGTCCATCCGCGTGTAGTCGGTGAAGGCGCGCAGGAACGGGGTACGAGCACCCGCGACGATGACGGCGCGGCGAGAACGCTTGGTGGCCATGCCTTTACAGTAGGACGAGCAAGATGCCGATACAAGATGTCACGGTAATCTCGCCGGCCCGGTGAACGACGAACGGCCGGGGCTCTAGGCCCCGGCCGTCCAGCTCCCGAAAACTCGTTACGTCAGCCTGATCAACCCATAGTCGAAGGCGTGGCGGCGGTAGACCACCGACGGTCGGTCGGTTTCGCGGTCGTGGAAGAGGAAGAAATCGTGGCCGACGAGTTCCATCTGATACAGCGCGTCGTCCACCGACATCGGAGTCGCGGAATGGACCTTGGTGCGCACGATATGCCCCGGCCCGGCGTACTCGCTCGATTCGGTGTCGGCGCGGTCGGCCGGCTCGGATCCGTCGGCGCCGGCGGGCAGGGTGTCCTCGACCAGTGCGGCCGTCGCCTCCGCGACGGAGACGGGTGTCTTCTCGCCGTAGTGCACCCGGCGGCGATCCTTGCTGCGCCGCAATCGGGCCTCGAGTTTGACCACCGCGGATTCCAGTGCGCCGTAGAAACTGTCGGCACAGGCTTCGGCCCGGACCACCGGGCCCTTGCCGCGCGCGGTGATCTCGACACGCTGACAGTTCTTGCGCTGGCGGCGGTTTCGTTCATGGAACAGCTCGACATCGAAGAGGTATATCGACGGATCGAAACGTTCCAGACGGGAGAGTCGGTCCGCGACGTGAATGCGGAAATGATCGGGTACCTCGACGTTACGTCCCTTGACCACGACGTCCGCTTCGGGCGTCCGGGGCACATCCGAAATAGTCTGTTCGGCTCCGTTCAGTTCACCGGAACCCAGCTGGGTGCCCGTACCGGTCGAGGGATCTGCTTCTTTCACTGAAGGTCGTGAAGTCGTCACGCGTACCTCCCGGATCTGGCCGCACAACTCCATGTGCGGCGGGTTAGCAACCGCACCGAGCCGACCGGGAGAGGTTGCGCGGGATTCGGAAAGGGCTTGCAGACTGCCACCCGTGGCCCGCCACTCATGCCGGAATGCTCGGTACGAAGTCGTCCGAGTCGCCACCTCCAAACTCTGGGTTCGGGTGTCAGATCGCTCTGTCAGCAACGCTATTACGCCAACGATCCGTCCGCCACTGTTCACGCAAATTTCTCCCACTCACGCGGCGCATGTCACCATTACGGCCCGCACGTTCAGCCCGGCCAGCGCCAGAACCCGCACCGATTCGGCTGCGGTCGCGCCCGTGGTGAGAACATCGTCTACCAGTACGATGTCGGCGGCCGCGAGGGTCCGCAGGGCCGACGTCGCACCGATGCGGCAGACGAGCCGGCCCGCCAGATTGTCCCGGCGCGCTCGCGCGCTCAGTCCGACGGAGTCGCGCACGTCACCGCGCGCCCACAGCACGGGTGCGAGATGGCAATCGGACAGCCAACCGGTCGCGACGCGCGCCGTCCGCAGGACCGGATCGCCCCCACGACGCCGGGCCGCGACCCGGCGGCTCGGCGCCGGAACCAGAATCAGCGGGCGGCCGGGAGCCCGCAGCAGGCCGATACCGCGGGCCAGTGCCCGGCCCAGCGGTGCGATCAGATCCCGGCGGCCCGATTCCTTGGCCGCCACCACGGCGCGCCGGGCCGGACCCGCGTATCCGCTCAACGCCCAGCACGGCACCCCCGGATCGGTGCGCGGCCATACCCGCATGGGCTCCGCGCTCAGTGTCGCGGCACATTCCCCGCACCATCCGATTCCGGCCGATCCACATCCCCCGCAGTACTGCGGCAGGACCAAATCCAGCAGCGTCCGCATCGGCCCAGTCTGGCCGAGGCCACCGACAGGTAGCGCTCGGGAAAGGTTCAATTGGCCCCGAACCGACGAACGGCCTGGGCATCCGGTTCCGGATGCCCAGGCCGCGCGCTAGTTGCTGGACGGACCAGAGTTCCCGCCGTCAGTGTGTGCCGATGTGCAGCACCCACCCGCCTGACCCGTCGGGGTCACAAGTACCCTGCGCCGCCCCATTGAGCGCATTGAGGTCCTGCTCCAACGCCCTGGCGCAGTCATATTGCGCATATTCGCCCGTGAACACTGTTCCCTCCGGAGTGGGCAGGTCAGCGGCGTGCGCGACCCCGATACCGACAACAGCAACGGCAAGTGCAGATGTTGCGGCGACAGACAATTTGCGGAACATTCGAATCCCTCCCTGAACAAACCCCCGAGCTCGACGAACTCGTCGGGCCGCAGCCGACAGTACATCGAGATCCTTTGGAGCACAACGGATTATGGCGCGGATCGATTGTTCAGTCCGGCAGAACCGGCACCGTGTTCGCACCGAGCCCCGGCGTCTCACGCCAAAACCGGTCCGCCGACGGTCCTGTCGACTGCAGTTGCATTACCGCACGTGAATCGGCGGCGTAGAGAATACCGGGGGCAGCACTCACCACGCGGACAGGTGGAGTCAGGTTCTGACTGGACAGTGGCGTCAGCTCCGAACCATCGATGAAGACCGACTCCACCGGGTTCACGTCTCCTTCTCGTGCCAGAACGAGAGAATCAGGAGTGGACCAGTCGATGGATACGGCCGTTGTGCTCAGATCGACCGCCACCGGCCTGGGCGACACCAGTGCGAACTTGCCATCCGGATGCTGAATCACGACAGCGAGGTAAACCTTGCCTCCGGCGATGATCGCTGCACGCGTTCCGTCGCGAGAGATACTGAGATCGGTGATCGGGAGACGGGGCACCGGGTCGGTGCTGTTCGCCTCACCCGAAGTCAGCATCGACGTATCGATGTCCTGCATCGATACGTTGCCGGTGCCGCGATCGTGCGCAACTCGGATCACCCGAGTTCCGTCGACCACCGCCCACGCGGCCTCGCCATTGGAGGTCCATGACGGCCGCGTGATGGTCTCGCCCTGGACGACCGAGAATGTGGAAGCGCCGTCATAGCTGCCGATGATGAGGGTGTGCTTCGGCGCGGGCGCAGGCTCGCCGCTCTCGGCGACCGCGGCGATCAACTTTCCGTCTTCCGACAATCCGACCGACTGCAGATTTCGGGCGGCACCGAAGTATCCGGGCATACGGACGATCTGCCCCTTGGAGACATCCACGGCAACCAGCGAGCCATCCCGCAACGCATGGAGGTTGGACCGATCTCCTGTGGGAGTTGTCGGGTTCATTGCACTGACGTCGTCCAACGACCAGCCCACGCCTGCGTACCGGTCGTCCAGCGGCTTGCCGTCGGCGAGTAACACGTAGGGGCCGGGGATATCCGCCCCTGCCAGTGTCAGTACCACCTGGGCTGCCAGCATTTCCTTACCGCGCGCATCAAGAGCCGAGGCACCGGCGAAATCTATGCGTACCCCGCCCAGCCCGACGCCGACGTTATCCGGTTCGCCGTTGGCTTTGGTGATACCTTCGCGCACGCTGACAGGCGGGGCGAGCATATTGCGCACGGCCGGTGCCAGGGTCGGCTGTGGGCCCGCGGCGAGCAGTCCTACCAGCCGCTGCGTCAGTTGGTCCTTGGGGCTCGAGATCCAACGCAACTCGGGAACCATGGTGGTCCCGGGGCTGTTGGCGAAATACAGCGGATACCGACGATACGACTTGTAGAACGCGGAGCTGTCCACTACCACGCCCGGTTCCACCTGGCTGATGCGCCACTCGTCGCCGACCTTGCTCATCTCGATTCTGGTCTCGTACGTATTGTCCTGGGCGCGGAAGGACCCGTCTGCGGCAAGCTCACCCAGTTTTCGCGCTCGGATGCGGTAGGTCGCGGAGTCGTCCGACCTCGACTCCCGAAGGGTGTCGGGTTTGTCGACGATGACGGTGCGCGCACTGTCGTCCCAACCCTCCGCGGCCCCCGGCGTCAAGTACTGCCGCGCCGTTCGATGGTGGTCGGCCGGATCGGCGGTGGCGTCGAGGAAGTCGTGCAGCAACAGATCCGGGTCCCGCCCGGAGGTGGGCGGATGTGGGCCGGTCGACGTCGGCTGACGGTTGAGCGTTCCCAACGCCTGCGGCGCCGAGGAATCCGGCAGATTGGCGCAGCCGGCGAGGACCAGCACGCAGCTGAACAGCGCGGCGAGCAGCGTTGCCAGACGGGTGCGGTTCATGGGTTGATGTCCTCTTTGTCGGCGAGTGCGGAGTCGTCCGAGCCGCCCGCGCTCTCACCCGCCGGCTTCGGCGAGGTCCGCTCGGCCCCCGGTTCACCGTCCGGCGATTCCGAGGCGTCCGCGGCCGGCGGCGTCGTCCGCGCCGACGGCTCGGCATCGGCATCCGCTTCGACGGTACCGGCAACGACCGCGTGACCGTCGAGCCCGTCCGCCGGCGCCCGGCTCGCGGCCGGGTCCGCCGGGTCGGCGAGCGCATCGTCCGCCGGTTCCGCGAGCGCGTCCGCCGCCTCCACCGACCCGGCCGGCAGCTCGGCCAGCCGCCGCTTGGGCGGTTCCAGCGACAGCGGGCTCGGTCCGAGTTTTCGTCCGCGCACCAGTGGCAGGGTGAGGCGGAAGCTCGCGCCCACCCCGGGCTCCCCCCAGGCCTCGAGCCGGCCGTCGTGCAGATTGGCGTCCTCGACGCTGATCGACAGACCCAGGCCGGTACCGCCGGAACGGCGCATCCGCGAGGGATCCGACCGCCAGAAGCGATTGAAGACCAGCTTCTCCTCACCGGGCCGAAGTCCGACACCCTGATCGCGCACCACCATCGCGACGGCGTTGGCGTCGACGTCACCACGCATGCGGATCAGGACCGGTTTGCCCTCGCTGTGGTCGATGGCGTTGGCCAGCAGATTGCGCAGCACGCGTTCGACGCGGCGCGGGTCGACCTCCGCGACCAGCGGTTCCTCGGGCAGGTCCACCACCAGTTCGCAGCCGGCGTCTTTGGCCAGATGCCGGACCGTGGAGACCGCCGCCCGCGCGCACATCCGCACATCCAGCGATTCGATCTGCAATTCGGCCACACCCGCGTCGTGGCGGCTGATCTCGAGCAAGTCGTTGAGCAGACCCTCGAACCGGTCAAGCTCGGTCACCAGCAGTTCGGCACTGCGGGCCAGCGCCGGATCGAGTTCGTCGCTGGATCCGTGGATGAGGTCGGCGGCCATGCGCACCGTCGTGAGCGGAGTTCGCAGTTCGTGGCTGACATCGGAGGTGAAGCGGCGTTGCAGATTGCCGAATTCCTCGAGCTGAGTGATCTGATTGGACAGACTTTCGGCCATCTCGTTGAACGACATGGCGAGTCTGGCCATATCGTCCTCACCCCGGACCAGCATCCGCTCCTTGAGGCGGCCGTCGGCGAAACGTCCGGCGATCCGGGCGGCCGAGCGGATCGGCAACACCACCTGCCGGGCCACCAGCGCGGTGATCGCGGCCAGCAACAGCAGCAGCACGATGCCACCGATCAGCATGGTGCCGCGCATCAGGCTCAGGCTGCGCTGCTCGTTGTTGAGCGGGAAGATCAGATAGACCTCGAGGGTCGGCACCTCCGAGCTCGGGCTGCCGATGATCAGCGCCGGCCCGCGGTAACCGTCCGGATCCGAGATCGTCGCGAACTGATAGCTCACCTGGTTCTGCTGGACGAACCGGCGCAACTCGGCCGGCACCTCCGTGATGGGCCCGGCGGTCACCTCCTGCTGGCCGTCGCCCACCATCGCCAGCGCGACGTTGTAGGTTCCGGCGCCGCCGGCGGACGAACTGCTGCCGGTCGACAGCGCGCGCACGGCGTCCTGCAGCCGGACCGCCTGGGTGCTCGAATCGGAAACGCCCGTCAACTGCGCCTCGACGGTATTGCGAGCGCGGCTCATCTCCTCAACGGCCGCATTGACTTTCGCGTCCAGGAGGCGGTCGGTGATCTGACTGGTCAGCACCACACCGAGGATCGTGATGACGATCAGCGACAGAGTGAGCGTGGAGACCACCACGCGCAACTGCAACGATCGCCGCCACGTGTGGCCCAGCGATTCTCCGACGGATTTGAACCAGGCCACCACGGCTGCCAGCAGCCGCTCGACGCGGCTTCTGGAGCCTGCGATCACGGCGGTCCGGCCTTGTAGCCCACGCCACGAACGGTCAGCACGATCTCAGGGTTCTCGGGATCCTTCTCGACCTTGGCCCGCAGTCGCTGCACGTGCACGTTCACCAGGCGGGTGTCGGCCGCGTGCCGGTAACCCCACACCTGCTCGAGCAGCACCTCACGGGTGAACACCTGCCGCGGTTTGCGCGCCAGTGCCACCAGCAGATCGAATTCGAGCGGAGTCAGCGATATCTGCTGACCGCTGCGGGTCACCTTGTGGGCCGGCACGTCGATGACGATGTCGGCGATCGACAGGAGTTCGGCCGGCTCGTCGTCGGTACGGCGCAACCGCGCCCGCACCCGCGCGACCAGCTCCTTCGGCTTGAAGGGTTTGACGATGTAGTCGTCGGCACCCGATTCCAAGCCCAGGACGACGTCGACCGTGTCGGTCTTGGCCGTCAACATCACGATCGGCACACCGGAATCGGCGCGCAGCACCCGGCACACGTCGATACCGTTCATGCCCGGAAGCATGAGGTCGAGCAGCACCAGATCCGGGCGTAGCTCCCGGACCGCGGTGAGCGCCTGCGTGCCGTCGCCGACCACATGGGGGTCGAAACCCTCGCCGCGCAAGACGATCGTGAGCATCTCGGCGAGCGCCATATCGTCGTCGACGACCAGAATCTTCGGCTTCATAATTACTATGTTGTCATCTCTCCGGCTCGGAACGGGCAACCACGCCAACACTGGTTACATTACCGACGCACATGCCACCCTATCGGCCAATCATTTCCGCCAGTCGTTCGGTGAGTCGGACCGGATCGTCCTGCGGCGCATGGACCCACCACGGCCCGTGCCACCGCGATTCGGCCAACACACGATAGACCGCCGCCGTACGTTCCTGCAGCGATATATCCCGTTCGTAGGCGTCGAGCGCGCGTGCCGTGTCGAGTTCACCTCGGCGCCGGGCGCGTTCGACCGCCAGCTCGGTCGGCACGTCGAGCAGTATCTGGATATCGGGGACCGGCAGTTCGAACCGGCCGAACTCCAATTCCGCTACCCACGAACTCGTTTCGCCGTCCGCCTGCTCGCCGGCCCGTGCGGCGCTGTAGGCGGCATTGGAGGCGACATACCGATCGAGCAGCACAATATCGTTGTCCACCAACAGTTTCGACAACTCGTCGCGGGCCTCGGCGCGATCCAGGGCGAAAAGCAGCGCCATCGCGCTCACGGATGCGGCCACATCGCCGTGCCGGCCGCGCAGGGCCTCGGCCGCGAGATCCGCGTGGATCGACCGGCCGTAGCGCGGGAAGGCCAGCGTCTCCACGCGCAGACCGCGGTCGCGCAGGCCCGCGACGACGGCGTCGATCAACGTCCGCTTACCCGCGCCGTCGAGGCCCTCTACCGCGATGAGTGCACCCATAACGTGCAGGTTACAGCTTTTGCGTCCGCCCTGTTCCACGCACCCGCCGCGCGTTATCGGAAACGTCGACGTTTCAGAAGGCGCTACTTTTGGGGGCATCGCACCGGATAACGGCCGCGACGCCGCGCGGGATCAAGGAAGCGTCCCGAAAACAGGAAGGCGCCCATGCTCATCACTCGTGTATTACGTACCGCCGCAGCGACTCTCGCGATCACCGCGGGCCTCGTCGCCGGTGTCGCGACGGCCGCACCGCTCCCGCTCGAGCCCGCCGCCCCGGTCGCGGGCGCCTCCGGAAGTGCGGATTCGGCCACCGACGGCGGCGCCGGCAGCAGCCTCATCGACCTGTTGAAACTGCTCGGCGACATCAGCCACGGGTGCACCCCGGGCACCGTCTGCGCCGCGGCGACGGCAGCCCGGACCCCGGAGGCGAACACCGCGATCGCCGACACGCCGCTCGGATCCGGCTCGGCGAGCGGTTCGAACGAGCCGGGCTCGGTGCTGTGCTGGTTGCTGCACCCCAGCCCCACCTGCCAGATCTGAGCGTCGCGGCTCACGAGACGGTTGTCCCGTCGAAGCGAAAGCTCCTGCGGGACAACCGTTTCCGAACTCAGTACCGGTAGTGCTCCGGCTTGAACGGGCCTTCGACGTCCACGCCGATGTACTCGGCCTGGTCCTTGGTGAGCTTGGTGAGGGTGCCGCCCAGCGCCTCGACGTGGATGCGGGCGACCTTCTCGTCGAGCACCTTCGGCAGGCGGTAGACCTCGTTGTCGTACTGCTCCGGCTTGGTCCATAGCTCGATCTGCGCGATGACCTGGTTGGAGAAGCTGTTGCTCATCACGAACGAGGGGTGGCCGGTGGCGTTGCCCAGGTTCAGCAGCCGGCCCTCGGACAGCACGATGATCGACTTGCCGGAATCGAAGGTCCACAGGTCGACCTGCGGCTTGATGTTCAGCTTGGTGGCCCCGGAGTTCTCCAGCGCGGCCATATCGATCTCGTTGTCGAAGTGGCCGATATTGCCCAGGATCGCCTGATCCTTCATCGCCTTCATGTGGTCCAGGCCGATGATGTCCTTGTTACCGGTCGAGGTGATCACGATGTCGGCATCGGCGATCGCCTGCTCGACGGTGACGACGTCGAAACCGTCCATCAGCGCCTGCAGCGCGTTGATCGGGTCGATCTCGGTGACCTGCACGCGCGCGCCCTGGCCGGCCATCGACTCCGCGCAGCCCTTGCCCACATCGCCGTAACCGCAGATCAGCACCTTCTTACCGCCGATCAGCACATCGGTGCCGCGGTTGATGCCGTCGATCAGCGAATGCCGGGTGCCGTACTTGTTGTCGAACTTGGACTTGGTGACCGAGTCGTTGACGTTGATCGCGGGGAAGGTCAGCTCACCGGCGGCGGCGAACTGGTACAACCGCAACACGCCGGTGGTGGTCTCCTCGGTGACACCCTGCACCGATTCGGCGATCGCGCTCCACTTGCCGGCGTCGGCGGCCAGGCTCGCGCGCAGCAGGTTGAGGAATACCTTGTATTCGGTCGAATGCGACTCGTCCTCGGGCGGGACGACCCCCGCCTTCTCGAACTGGGCGCCGCGCAGCACCAGCATGGTGGCGTCACCGCCGTCGTCGAGGATCATGTTGGGGGGCTCGCCCGGCCAGGTCAGCATCTGCTCGGCCGCCCACCAGTACTCCTCCAGGGTCTCGCCCTTCCAGGCGAAGACCGGGGTGCCCTTGGGCTCGTCGACGGTGCCGTGCGGGCCCACCACGACCGCGGCGGCCGCGTGATCCTGGGTGGAGAAGATGTTGCACGAGGCCCAGCGCACCTGCGCACCCAGTTCGACCAGGGTCTCGATCAGCACCGCGGTCTGGACCGTCATGTGCAGCGAACCGGAGATGCGCGCACCCTTCAGCGGCTGCACCTCCGCGTACTCGCGGCGCAGCGCCATCAGACCGGGCATCTCGTGTTCGGCCAGTCGAATCTCCTTGCGGCCGAACTCGGCCAGCGACAGATCCGCCACCTTGTAGTCGATGCCGTTACGGACATCGGGAGTCAGGTTCGTCTGAGCGGAAAGTTCTGAGGTCGTCATGCGCCTGGATCAGCCTCTCGGTGGATGTCGGTTCGACAACTCAGGCTAGTCGCTCGCACGCGTTCGGTGTACGCCGACGGGGTGCGGCCGCCGAGCCGGATCGTATTCCGGTCCCGACCGTGCCGGTGCTCGCCCGGCCGACCGTCCGCACAGCCGACCGCACATCACCGGCGCCAGACGTATCGGACCTGGGGACGCCCGGCGCGGCCGTAGTCCGATCGGCGCTCCACTACGCCGTCGGCCGCCAGCTGCTCCAGATAACGCCATGCCGTCACCCGCGAAACCCCCACGGCGCGGCCGGTTTCGGTCGCCGACAGCCCGGCCGGCGTCTCGCGCACCGCCCGGGAGATCTCCTGAAGTGTCTGCGGGGCAATACCTTTCGGCGCGGACGCCTTCGGATCGGTGGTGCGCAGCGCGCTCAATGCCCGATCGATGTCGTGCTGGGTCAGTGTCGAATCATCGGCCGGCAGCGCGGCCCGGAATTCCAGATAGCGCTCGAGTTTGTCCCGGAAAGCCGCGAATGTGAACGGTTTCAGCAGATACAGCGCTATCCCGTGTGCGACCGCGGCACGCACCATCTCGAGGTCGCGCGCCGAGGTGATGGCGATGACATCGGGGCGCGGGCGCAGCCGGGCCAGGGCGGCGGTCACCTCGAGCCCGCCGATATCGGGCAGTCCCAGATCCATCAGCACCAGATCGATCGGAGTTCCCGCGGCGGCAGCGTGCGTCGCCGTGCGGATGGCGTCGCGGCCGGTGGCGGCCACCCCCACCGGCTCGAATCCCGTCACCCGCGCGACATACGAGTGATGCGCCTCGGCGATGCGCGGTTCGTCCTCCACGATCAGCACCCGGATCGGCTGGCCCGTCATCGCACCGGAATCCTCACCACGACAGCGGATTCGGGACTTCGCTCGGCCCGCAGCGAGCCACCGTATCGGGTCACCAGCCGCCACACCAGCGCCAGGCCGAGGCCGTGATGTTCGGCCTTGGTCGTATATCCCCGCTCCATCGCCCGGGCGAAGGTCTCCTCCGACATTCCCGGGCCGCTGTCGGCGACCCTGACCACCAGCGCCGATGCCTCCGAGCGGACCGTCACCTCGACCCACGCGTCGGGATTCTGCGCCACCGCGTCCACCGCGTTGTCGACGAGGTTCCCGACCAGGGTGACCATCTCCTGCGGGGTCAGCGGGGCGGCGGATTCCAGCGCGGTGTCGTCGGCGACGGTCAGCTCCACTCCGCGCTCGATGGCCCGGTCGACCTTGCCGAGCAGCAGTGCCACCAGTACCGGCTCGTGGACCGCATCGGTCAGGCGGTCGATCAGCGCCTGGGACAGCTGTAGCTCGGCCGTCGCGAAATCGACGGCTCCGGCGACATTGCCCAGTTCGACCATGGTGATCACCGCATGCAACCGGTTGGCCGCCTCGTGTGCCTGTGCGCGCAGCGATTCCGCCAGACCGCGCGCGGAGTCCAACTCACCCATGATGTCGCGCAATTCGGTGTGGTCACGGATGGTGAGAACGGTGCCGAGACGCCGCCCCGCCCAGGAGACGACGTCCTGATTGACCACCAGCACCCGCGCCGCTGTCACGTGCATCTCGTCGCGGATCACGGTCGCGTCGAGGCGCCGCAGCGAGACCGGCAGATCGGCGCGTCGCACCGGGCCGTCCGGGAGTTCGAGCAAGCGTCTGGCCTCGTCGTTGACCACCGCCGCCGCCTCGTCGTCGCGGTCGAACACGATCAGGCCCTCGTGCACGGAGTGCAGCACCGCGTCGTGATGTTCGTAGAGCGTCCGCAGTTCGGCCGGACCCAGTCCCTGGGTCTGGCGCAGCAGCCGGCGGCGCAGCAGCAGTGCGCCCAGGACGGCCAGCAGCAGACCGGCGCCGGCCGCCCCGAGGATCAGCGGCAGCTGCGCACTCACCTGATCGCCGATGCGGGCGCGGGTCACGCCCGCCGAGACCAGCGCGACGACCCGGCCGGTGTCGTCGACGACGGGTGTGACCGCCCGGATCGACGGGCCCAGCGTCCCGGTGTAGGTCTCGGTGAACGTCTCACCGGCCAGCGCCCGATCGATGTTGCCACTGAACGGCTGTCCGATCCGGCTGACATCGGTATGGGTGTACCGGGTGCGGTCGGGGGCCATCACCACGATGAAGTCCACTCCGGTCCGCTGCCGGATCCGTTCGGTCACCGGCTGCAGCACGGCCGTGGGATCCGGCGTCCGCACGGCGGCCGCCGTGGAAGGCGCCTGCGCGAGGGCCACCGCGATGCCGGTGACCCGCCGGGCCGTCGCATCGTCCTGTTCCCGGCGCACCTCCCACACCGCCAGCGCCGATCCGACCGCGATCACCACCACCAGGACCGCCAGCTGCACCACGAAGACCTGGCCGGCCAGGGTCATGCCCCGTCCACGTCCGGCGGTCCGGCCTCTCGCCCGCAACGGTCCTCCCGTGAACGAAACGTACGTAATGGTGACCGAGGTCACGGTCACCCCCATCATCACAGTACGAACCCGAGGGACAGATCGGGCAGCACCGGAGGCACATCTCATGAGCGACTCGACACGGACGCACCGTCGCGACCGTACCCATTGGCTCTATCTCGCCGTCATCGTGGCGGTCGTGGCCGGCGTACTCGTCGGCTGGCTGGCGCCCGCATTCGGAAAATCCGTGGGCGAGCTGGGCACCATGTTCGTCAATCTGATAAAGATGATGATCTCCCCGGTCATCTTCTGCACGATCGTGCTGGGTATCGGGTCGGTGCGGGCGGCCGCACGGGTCGGCAAGATCGGCGGCCTGTCGATCGGCTACTTCCTGATCATGTCGACGGTGGCGCTGACGATCGGTCTCGTCGTCGGCAACCTGCTGCAGCCGGGCAGCGGCCTGAACGTCCACGAACACATCGGCGCTGCCGCCGGCTACGTGAAACAGGCCGAGGGCAGCGGTGGCACCTGGCACTTCCTGGAGAGCATCATTCCGACCTCGCTGCTCTCGTCGCTGACCGCCGGCAGCGTGCTGCAGACCCTGTTCGTGGCGCTGCTGGTCGGCTTCGCCGTGCAGGCGATGGGCAAGCAGGGCGAACCGATCCTGCGCGCGGTGGGGCTGGCACAGAAGCTGGTGTTCAAGATCCTGACCATGATCCTGTGGCTGGCACCGCTCGGTGCCTTCGGCGCGATCGCGAACGTGGTGGCGGCGACCGGACTGGATGCCGTGAAGCAGCTTGCGGCACTGATGCTCGCGTTCTATCTGACCTGCCTGATCTTCGTCTTCGGCGTACTGGGCGTGCTACTGCGGGTGAGTTCGGGCGTATCGATCTTCAAGCTGGTTCGCTACCTGGCCCGCGAATATCTCCTGATCTTCTCCACCTCGTCCTCGGAGTCCGCGTTGCCGCGGTTGATCGCGAAGATGGAACATCTGGGGGTCGAACGCTCGACGGTGGGCATCGTGGTGCCGACCGGATACTCGTTCAACCTGGACGGCACCGCGATCTACCTGACGATGTCCTCGCTGTTCATCGCCGACGCGATGGGTAAGCCACTGACGCTGGGGCAGCAGATCGGCCTGCTGGTGTTCATGATCGTCGCCTCCAAGGGCGCGGCCGGGGTTACCGGCGCGGGTCTGGCCACCCTGGCCGGCGGGTTGCAGAGCCATCGCCCGGATCTGATCGACGGTGTGGGCCTGATCGTCGGCATCGACCGGTTCATGTCCGAGGCCCGCGCCGTCACCAACTTCTCCGGCAACGCCGTCGCCACCGTCCTGGTGGGAACCTGGACCAAGACCGTCGACGATGTGCGCTTGCGCGCCGTGCTCGACCGCGAACTCCCCTTCGACGAGACGACCATGGTCGACGACGAACCCGCCGAAGCACCCGCGACTCCCCCGGAACGGACCGAGCTCGTCCCCGCCTGAAACCCGGTCCTGCCCGAACCCGCTATCCGGCGAGCCGGTAGGCGGCCAGGGTGCGCTCCCGCTTGCGCGGCGCGATATTGGCTCTGCCGAGATCGCCCGCGTAGTGGGCGGCGACCCTCGGATCCATCACCCGCCGCCACAGCGGCGGAACGGTGGCCAGCAGGATCATCGTCGCGTAACCCGCCGGAAGTTGCGGAGCCTCCTGGGTGCTGCGCAGGGTCTGATAGCGACGGCCCGGATTGGCGTGGTGGTCGCTGTGGCGCTGCAAATGGAACAGGAAGATGTTGGTGACCAGCCGATCGGAGTTCCAGCTGTCGGCCGGCGAGCAGCGCGCCCAGCGCCCACCGGGCAGGCGACGGCGCAACAACCCGTAGTGCTCGACGTAGTTCACGGTTTCCAGCAGCCCGAATCCGATCACGGCCTGCAGCAGCAGATACGGGAGCATGGCGAAACCGAACACCGCCAGCAGCGCACCGTAGAGCACCACCGTCATCGACCACGCCTGCAGGATGTTGTTGCGCACGTTCCACCAGCCGAGGCCCTTGCGATGCAGCCTTTCGCGTTCCAGCCGGATCGCCGAGCGCAGTCCGCCGAAGATGCTGCGCGGCAGGAACATCCACAGCGATTCGCCCATCCGGGCACTGGCCGGATCGTCCGGGGTGGCCACCCGGGCGTGGTGCCCCTTGTTGTGTTCGACGAAGAAATGCCCGTATCCGGACTGCGCCAGTGCGAGCTTGGCCAGCCACCGCTCCAGCCGTTCCACCCGATGCCCCAGCTCGTGCGCGGCGTTGATGCCGATACCGCTGACGAAACCGAGCGTCGCCGCCAGCCCCAGCTTGTCCACCACGTCGAGTTCGTCACCCGACCACATGTAGGCCGCGATCACCAGTCCGGCCAGCTGGATGGGCAGGAACAGATAGGTGCACCACCGGTAGTAGCGGTCGTGGGAGAGCCGCTCGTAATCCTCGTCGCGCGGGTTCGTGCCGTCCTCGCCGACGAACCAGTCCAGCAGCGGTATCACGATCAGCACGATGATCGGCCCGATCCACCAGAACGCTTCGATGCCGGTCCGGGCGACCAGCTGGGAAGGGAGCAATGCGCAGCCCGGAGCGATCAATCCCAACATCCACAGATGCTTCTTGGGATCAGCCGAACCCGAGCGTTTGCCGACCGTTTGCACTTATTGCCCCACTTGAATGAACCTGGACTCCTGCCAGGTAAATATGTAGCTGCTCCGGGGCCGTTACGCCCGGTTCAAACCCGCAAAGTGGTAACCGTTACACAGGCGGACCCGAAGTCACGGACAGCGGGGGCCGGAACCAGCTGCGCCGCATCGCATCAGCAACCATCGTTTCCGCAGCGAGCGCCCAGGTCAGCACCCATCCAGTCCACTCGATCGGCCGGCGAGCGCACGCCCGGTTGTCGGCCGGCACCCCAACCGGCCCGGAGACGAATCGTTATCCGTCACAGGGCGATTTCGGGCTACCGGCCGCCGGTCCGGTCCCGCGCGGCGAGAATCGCCTCCACATACGGCGACAGCAACCTGCTCAGCTCCTCCGGCGCGTCGCGGTGCAGTGCGGCGGGGGTGGGGATGTAGCTGATGGCGATGCGCACCAGGGCGTGCGCGAGCACATCCGCCTCCGCCGGCGACGCCCCCACCCAGCTGTTTTCGAATGCCGCGCCCAAACGGCGGGCGGCATGTTCGATGAGCGGCCCGGCGTCGAGGGTGATCAACCGCAGCAGATCCAGCTTGGCCTCACCGACCACCAGTGACTGCACCAGCGGATCGGCCGCACTGTCGAGGATGAAATTTGCCAGGCCTTCGCGGAACGCCGCCCGCGCATCCCCCACATTGTCCTCGATGGCCGTTCCGACATGGTCGACCAGCTGGTCGGCCAGCCGCAGCGCATACGCCTGCGCCAGCCCCGTCCGGGAGCCGAATTCGTTGTACAGGGTCTGGCGGCTCACCCCCGCCCGCGTCGCGACGTCGCCGAGCGTGATCTTGGCCCAGTCCCGCTCGATCAGCAGTTCCCGCACCGCATCGAGGACCGACGTGCGCAGCAGGGTGCGCGCCGCCTCCTGATACGGGACCCGGGATCCGTTACGCGGCATACCCGCGACGGTGTCACGGGTCGATTCCACAGTCAAAACGACTCACGAACGTTCGATCTCGACCATGAAGAAGTCGGCCTTGGCCGCGCCGCAGTCCGGACATGTCCAGTCGTCCGGAATGTCCTCCCAGCGCGTTCCCGGCGCGATACCCTCGTCCGGCCAGCCCTGCTCCTCGTCGTATTCGAAGCCGCACTGGATGCACTGGAAAATCCGATAGGGCCGACTCACCGTGCCTCCTGTGATTTGCGGGACACCCGCACCCGGTCGGCACGGCGAGCCGCTCCGCGATTGTCACTCACCCTGCCTCCTCGAAATCGATCTTCTCCCGCACCCCGCAGTCCGGGCAGCACCAGTCGTCCGGCACCGACTCCCACGGCGTGCCCGCCGGAAACCCTTCCCGCGGAGCGCCTTTCGCCTCGTCGTATACGTAATCGCAGACAGGGCAACGAAAAGCCCCCATCATCCCTCCTGTGTTGTGCGGGACACCCGCACCCGGTCGGCACGACGAGCCGCTGCGCGATTGTCGCTCATCGTGCCTCCTGGTAACGCGCGAGGACCTTGTCCCGCTTGCTCGGCTGAACATTCGCCAGCGTGAGATCGCCGTCGTAGTGGGCCAGAACGCGGTTGTCCATCACGCGCCGCCACAGCGGCGGGAAGTAGGCGAGCAGGATCATGCTGGCGTAACCGCTCGGCAGATTCGGCGCGCCGTCCCAACTGCGCAGGGTCTGGTAGCGGCGGGTCGGGTAGGCGTGGTGATCGCTGTGCCGCTGCAGGTGGTACAGGAAGATGTTGGTGACGAGGTGGTCGCTGTTCCAGCTGTGCCGCGGTGTCGGCCGCTCGTACCGGCCGCGGGCCGTGCGCTGCCGCAGCAGACCGTAGTGCTCCAGATAATTGACCGCCTCCAGCAGGCTGAAGCCGACCACCGCCTGCAGCACCAGATACGGCAGGACCTCGATGCCGAAGCCGGCCACCAGCGCCGCGTAGAGCACCAGCGACATCGCCCACGCGCTGAGCACATCGTTGTGCAGACTC
Source organism: Nocardia sp. AB354 (assembly GCF_049538315.1). Lineage (NCBI taxonomy): Bacteria > Bacillati > Actinomycetota > Actinomycetes > Mycobacteriales > Nocardiaceae > Nocardia > Nocardia sp. AB354. Next base: position 54,406 of record NZ_JBMVFU010000030.1, read on the forward strand.
CACGGCCGCTTCCCGAGCCGTTCCAGCCGGGTCCGCTCGAGGCCCCACGCGGAGCGCAGACTGCCCCAGACCGTGCGCGGCCAGAACGCCCAGAATGTCTCGCCCACCCGGGAACTCGCGGGATCCTCCGGCGTGGCCACCCGCACATGATGCCCGCGATTGTGCTCGATGTAGAAGTGGCCGTAGAACGTCTGGGCCAGCGCGATGCGTGACAGCCAGCGTTCCAGATGCACCTTCTTGTGCCCGAGTTCGTGAGCGGTGTTGATCCCGATGCCGCCGACCATTCCGACCGTCAGGGCCAGGCCGATCTTGTCCACGACGGTGAGCCCGCCGTCGATGCCGAGCCAGCTCAGGTTGTCCGCGGTGATCAGGTAGCACGCCATGACCAGCGACGCGTACTGGAACGGCAGGTAGATATAGGTGAGGTAGCGGTAGTACCGGTCGTTCTCCAGATACTCCATGACCTCGTCCGGCGGATTCTCACCGTCGGCCCCGAAGAACAGGTCGGCGGCGGGAATGACCAGATAGATCAGGATCGGACCGAGCCAGAACGGCACCTTCGCGAGGGTATGCCAGCCCAGTTCGTTGAGTCCCCAGATCAGCGGTAGTCCGATGATGAACAGTCCGGTCGGGGCGAACAACCCCCACAACCACATATAGCGCTTGCGGTCACGCCATCCCGAGTCGAGCAGGCCGTCGGTGGTTCCGGCTTCGGTCGACATCGTCGTCTCCATTCGATACAGCTGCCACATCTACTGTGATGTGGGTAACCATTACCGTGGACAATATGCCGATGCCTGTCGGGTGTCTATACATTTTTGCCGATTTGTAAACGCGTTGTGACCGCGCGACGGCCGGGCGGGACGGATTCCGCTCGGCGACCCGTCCCGCCGGTGAAAGCTGGATCAGCGCAACAGCACATCCGAATCGGCGGGCAGCGCGTCGACCGGCCACCACCGCAGATCCGTCGACTCCGCACTGCGCACCGGCAGCGCGCCGCGCGGAGCGCGGATCTTGAACAGCAGATCCAGATGGCGGGTCGGCACCCCCAGCGAGCAGGTGATCGGATGGGCCTGCGCGCCGTACAGGCCGGGTTCGACCTGCAGCCCGGCGATCCCGGACTCCTCGGTCGCCTCCCGCAACGCGGCGTCGACGACGGTCTCGTCCCCCGGCTCGCAGTGACCGCCCAGCTGGATCCACCGGCCGACTCGCGGGTGCAGCGTCAACAGCACCTCACGCTCGTCGTGGGAGAACACCACCGCCGACGCGGTGATGTGGCCGGGTGCGTGTTCGCGCAGACACCCGCGCGGCGCCGACCCCAGGAACGCCAGCATCGCCTCGCGCACCGACTGTTCCGGATGCGTTGCGGGCTTCCAGTTTTCGAGCAGCTCGGTGGCCGAGGCGTGCAGCGACTCGGTACTCACAACTCGACCAGGCCCGTTCCCGCCTCGCGCGGCGGGCGCGGCGAAAGCTCCTCCTCGGGATAGCCGATGGCTATGGCGCCCAACGGATTCCAGTCCGGCGCCAGCCCCAGCACCTCACGCGTCACCTCGGGCGCGAAGATGGTCGAGCCGATCCAGCAGCTGCCGACGCCCCGCGTGGCCAGGCCGACCAGCAGTCCCTGCACAGCCGCGCCCACCGCGACGGTGAACATGGTCGATTCGGCGGCACGGCGACGCTGGTCCGGATAGTCGTGCGCGCCGTCGGGGACACAGAACGGGATGATCACCTCGGGGGCGTCGAACAGGATCCGGCCACGCGCGACCCGGCGTTCCACCCGCTCGGGATCGAGACCGTCGCCACCGAGATCTGTGCGCCATTGCGCCGCCATCGAATTCAGCAGTCGCGCGCGCAGCTCCGGCTGCCGCACCCAGACGAAGCGAACCGGCCGGGTGTGATGCGGCGCCGGCGCGGTGAGCGCGTCGCCGACCGCGGCCCGGATCACCTCGGGGTCGACCGGGGTATCGGCGAAGGTCCGCACCGAGCGGCGCAGCAGCAGCGCTTCCCGGTGGCCACGCTCGATCGCCTCGGCGGTGCCGAGCCAGAACAGATCCTCCTCGCCGCCGCGCAGCAGATCCTTGGCGGTGGATCCGTCGTCGTGCGGAGTCAGCCCGCGCACGACCGCGACCGGCACCCCGCCCAGCTTGCCCTTCGCGAGATCCGCTGCGGCAGCGAGTTCGTCGGCCACCGCCACCTGGGTGACCTGCAACTCGTTACCCTGCCCGTCGACCGCGCCGGCGTAGTCGTGCACGACGCGCAGGCCGGCGGCGCCGATCGCGGCATCGGTCTGCCCGATGCGCCAGGCGCGACCCATGGTGTCGGTGATCACCACCGCGACGTCGACGCCGAGGCGCTGGGCCAATTCCGCCCGCAACGCCTTCGCGCTGGCGTCGGGATCGGTTGGTAGCAGGACCAATTCGCCCTGTTCCACATTCGAGCCGTCCACGCCGGAAGCGGCCTGCACGATGCCGATGTGATTCTCGGTGATGAGGGTGCGACCCTTGCGCGCCAGCACCCGCACCGCCTCGGCATCGACCAGTTTCCGTCGCACCGCGTCGCGCTCGTCCGGATCCCGCGGCGCCTCGATGATGCGTCCCTCGGCCTTGGCGACGATCTTGCTGGTCACCACCAGCACATCACCGTCGGCGAGCCAAGGAGCCTGGGCCGCAATATGTTCCGCGACGTCGTCGCCCGGCCGGAATTCTGGCAGCCCCGGCACCGGGATGATCCGGATCTCCCCGCCGGGCGCGTGATCGGTGTTTCGCCCCTGATCGCTCATGCTGTGCTCATTTTCGGCATGAGCTGGGCGCTGCGTGGTTATGCTCCGCTCCCGCCTCCGCGCCTGATCGCTCATGCCGGCACTCCCGCGAGATCGAGCGCTGCCCGCACCATCGCCGCGGTGGCGGCCGGATCGGTCATCAGCAACGGCACGCTGCGCACCTCCACACCCGGTACGTCGGCCTCGTCGCTCGAGTGGATCAGCCAGCCGTCGAGGATGCCGGTGTCGGACCGGGCGCCGAAGTGCCGTCCGATGGCCTCGGCCGAGGTTTCCACGCCGATCACCTCGAGGCATTCATCGGCCATGCCGCGCAAGGGTTTTCCCCCGATCACGGGCGATAAACCGACGACTTTGGCGGAGGTGGTCCGCAGGGCGCCCCGGATACCCGGCACGGCGAGGATCGCACCGATGCTCACCACGGGGTTCGAGGGTGCCAGCAGCACCACATCAGCAGCCTCTATGATTTCCGTCACACCGGGGGCCGGTTTGGCTTGATCCGCCCCGATTGTGACGAATCCATGGGTCTCGACGTTTGCTCGGTACCGCACCCACCACTCCTGGAAATGAATCGCGCGGCGTTCGCCAGGGTTGTCGGGGTCACTGATCACAACGTGGGTTTCGCAGCGATCGTCGGTCGCCGGGAGAAGTTTCACACCGGGCTGCCAGCGATTGCACAGCGCTTCGGTAACCGCCGAGAGCGGGTATCCCGCGCGCAGCATTTCACTGCGCACCAGATGCGTCGCGATATCGCGATCTCCGAGTCCGAACCAATCCGGTTGCGCGTGGTATTTCGCCAGTTCCTCCTTGGCATGCCAGGTTTCCCCGACGCGACCCCAGCCGCGCTCGGTATCGATACCCCCACCCAGCGTGTACATGCAGGTGTCCAGGTCGGGACAGATGCGTAAACCGTGCATCCAGACATCGTCGCCGACGTTCACCAGCGCCGTTACATCCGCGTCCGGCAGCAGTTCCCGCACACCTTGTAAGAAGCGCGCGCCGCCGACTCCACCGACCAACACCGCAATGCGCGGTTTACGATCAATCCGCTCGATCTCGGCCGCGATGTCCGCTTGTTCTCCAGTCACATCCGCACAGCCTATGCGGTGCCCGGAAGCGGGTGTTCGAGTGCGTATTTGCTGGTCATTTGCTACTTCGGGGTTACCGAACCGCGCCGAAGGCGGCCTCGGATAGTAACGGAATTGTGTCGGCAGCTTGACCATCGGCGCGTCCGGCGTGTCTAATCACAGACATGTCATTCCGGGTCCGCGCGAGAGCCTTTGGCGCAGACCGCGTTTCGAACGCATGTTCGCATCGGAACGACAAGCTCGGGGATGTCCGCGGGACTACGTCGCGGTGTGGGACCGTCGGTGGGCACGTCCGGTCCGACGGAAAAATCATTCTGCGCTAACACACAGTGAGGAGGCGGAGCGATGGCCGAGGAGCTGGCCCCGTCGGGCATTCCGGGCGGTGTATCGCAAACCGATTCCACAGCATGCGCAGCACCAAGCGACTGCGCTGACAGCCGGAACGACGAACGAGAGGGGGGCAGCACGGTGAACAACGAATCGGGATCGCTCAACAGAACTCCGCAGGGAGGGCAGTGGGCGCGCGCCCAGCGCAAACCCGAACCACCGCAGCTGAGTCTCATCGTCACCGACTTCGATGCGATGTTCGACACCATCGAAGAACAGTGGCAGGAACGGGCGCTGTGCGCCCAAACCGATCCGGAAGCCTTCTTCCCCGAAAAAGGCGGCTCCACAAGGGAAGCCAAACGGATCTGCATGGGCTGCGAGGTCCGCGACGAGTGCCTGGAGTACGCACTCGCGCACGATGAGCGGTTCGGGATCTGGGGCGGCCTGTCCGAACGCGAACGCCGCCGCCTCAAGCGCGGCATCAGCTGAGTTCACCCGCCTCGCTCCCCGCCTCTCCGGGAATCTTGCGTGCCGGGAGAGCCGGGTGAGTGTCGCTTCGGGCCGGCGGTCATGGCGCTGGTCGGGTTCTGGGCGTCCCCGGTGAGTTACCCACGTGCTCGCGAAATCTGTTGTCCGGTTTGCCTGTTCGCCTCGCTTCGCTTCGGCGGGGCGGGGCGAGCCACGGGAAGCGGGGCGCCCGGGATTGCTGATCGCCCGGGACTCGTTTTTGGGCGCGCGGCACTCGTTCGCCGTGGCCCGGCACTCGTTCTCGGTCGCCGCGTTCGTTCTCATCGGCGAGCGCGGTGACCGACAGCTCTTGCGCGCTTACTCCCCTGTCGGGTCGATGATCTCCGGGTCGACGCCCAGATAGGTGGCTATCTGCTGGACCAGGACTTCGCGGAGGAGGTCCAGGAGGTCTTCCGGGTCGTGGGCACGGAGTTCGAGGGGTTTGCGAAACAGGACCACTCGGGCTCGGGTGGCTACGTTGTGGCGGTCCACTCCGGCCGGAACCAGGCGGGAGAGCGGGACCGGGCCGTCGGCGACCACCTCGTCGGGCCAGGTGACCGAATCCGGGTGCAGCGGGCGGATCTTGGGGACGTCGTCGACCGCGATGTCGAGTTTGGTCAGGCGATCGTGCCAGCGGGCGTCCAGAGGGGCGAACGCCTCCAATACCAGCCGGTCGAACTGCTGGCCGCGGGTGCGGCGCGCGGGCGCCGACGGCGGCAGCATCGGTCCGCGCACACCGCGCCCGCGGCGAACCACCGAACGGGTCGTCACCGGCCGCCTCTTCGATCGGGTCATACCTTGCGACAGTAGTCACCGCGCCGAGGGCGCGGCCACGTGCTCTCCCCGGAGCCGGAGCCCCCGCGCGCCCCGAACCGGCCGGGCACCGGCCCGCGTGTCTGTCTGCGACACACGGCGTGGGGGGTTAGTCTGCTGGATGTGATTCCCATGCGTCGTTGCTGCCGCCCAGGCTGCAAGAATCCGGCCGTCGCGACGCTCACGTATGTCTACTCGGACTCCACCGCAGTCGTCGGCCCCCTCGCCACCGTCGCCGAACCGCACTCCTGGGATCTGTGCGAAACCCACGGCTCCCGCATCACCGCCCCCAAGGGCTGGGAACTGGTCCGGCACGAAGGTGGATTCTCTTCCAGCACACCGGACGACGACGACCTGACCGCACTGGCCGAGGCCGTCCGCGAAGCCGGTATGCGCCGGCGCGCGCCGGAACCCGAACAGCGCGGCTACAGCGATTACTCCCCGCCGCCGGCGCGACCCCAGCGGCCCGGCCGCACCGGGCGCCGCGGCCATCTCCGGGTGCTGCCCGATCCCCCGAACTGAGCCCGCACCGCACGCGCCACACGCGCGACCGGCCTGAAGCCCGGCCGGGCCCGCGGCCCTATTAGGGTGTTGGTCATGACAGTCGCCCGGTCTGCCGAGTCCGTTCACGCAGTTGTCAAGGCATACGACGTTCGCGGGGTTGTCGGAGAGCAGATCGACGCGGAATTCGTCCGCGACGTGGGCGCGGCCTTCGCCCGGCTGATGCGCACCGACGCCACCCCCGCCACGCGCATCGTCATCGGTCACGATATGCGCGACTCCTCCCCGGAACTGGCCGCCGCCTTCGCCGACGGCGTCCTCGATCAGGGGCTCGACGTGGTCCACATCGGGCTCGCCTCCACCGACGAGCTCTACTTCGCCTCCGGCCATCTGCAGTCCCCCGGGGCGATGTTCACTGCCAGTCACAACCCCGCCCGCTACAACGGCATCAAGTTGTGCCGGGCCAACGCGCTGCCGGTCGGCCAGGAGACCGGGCTCGCGACCATCGCCGAGGAACTCGTCGACGGCGTACCCGCCGGGCCGGGCACCCGCGGCACCGCCACCGAGCAGAATTTGCTCGAGGCCTACGCCGAATTCCTGCGCGGCCTGGTCGATCTCGGCGCGATCCGGCCGCTGAAGATCGCCGTGGACGCGGGCAACGGCATGGGCGGCTACACGGTCCCGGCCGTGCTGGGCGCGGTGCCGCAACTGACCATCGCCCCGCTCTACTTCGAACTCGACGGATCGTTCCCCAATCACGAGGCGAACCCGCTGGATCCGAAGAACCTGGTCGACCTGCAGAAGTACGTCCGCGAGACCGGCGCCGACATCGGCCTGGCGTTCGACGGTGACGCCGACCGCTGCTTCGTCGTCGACGAGCGCGGCGAACCGGTCTCCCCCTCCGCGATCACCGCGCTGGTCGCGGAGCGCGAACTGGCGAAAGAGCCGGGCGCCACGATCATTCACAATCTGATCACCTCACAGGCCGTACCCGAACTGGTCACCGAACTCGGCGGCACGCCGGTCCGCACCCGCGTCGGCCATTCCTTCATCAAGCAGCAGATGGCCTCGACCGGCGCGATCTTCGGCGGAGAGCACTCCGCGCACTACTACTTCCGCGACTTCTGGGGTGCCGACTCCGGTATGCTGGCCGCTCTGCACGTGCTGGCTGCCCTGGGTGAGAAGGACCGGCCGATGTCGGAGCTGGCGTCCTCGTATGCGACGTACGCGGCCTCCGGAGAGATCAACTCCACAGTGGCGGATGCGCAGGACCGAACCCTGGCGGTGGTCACCGCATTCGAAGGGCGCGCGCAATCGGTGGACCGGCTCGACGGCGTGACCGTGCGGCTGCCCGGACAGGCGTGGTTCAATCTGCGCGCATCCAACACCGAGCCGCTGTTGCGACTCAACGTCGAGGCCCGTTCGCAGGAGGAAGTAGACGCACTCGTAACCGAGATTCTGAGCATCGTGCGCGGCTGACTGGAATAGTGGAATCACAGGGCTTGGATTCGCCCGGGGACAACGACATCCCCCGGCGTGGTGACCCGATTGAGGGGAGGTGGCAACGCCCGATGATCGCAGGGACACCCGTACTCGACCTCGATGACGTCGCCTCGTTGGAGGCCGCTGATTCCGGGGGAATTTTGCGTTCGGCCGCCTCGGGGGGCGCCCAGGTGCGTGCCACCGCGGCCGCCGTCGCCGAAAACGCGCTCATCCGGCTCGACGGGCTGCGGCCGCGAAGTCTGGTGCTGGTCTCCGGCACCGGACGCGCGGCCCGGGCGGCCACTCTGCTGCAGGCCGCGTTCGGCGACCGCGCGGGCCTGCCCATCATCAGCGCCACCACGATTCCGCAGTGGGTCGGTTCGCTGGATGTGGTGGTCGTGGCCGGCGACGACTCGGCCGATCCGCGACTGACCGGCGCCGTCGACCGCGCGCTGCGCCGCGGCGCCGAAGTCGTGGTCGCCGCGCCGGACGAAGGCCCGATGCGGGCCGCGGCCGCCGGACGCGCGGCCATGCTGCCGCCGCGGGTCCGGGTGCTGGACCATAACCGGATTCTGCGCTTCGTCGCCGTCGGGATCGCGGTGCTGCAGGCGATCGATCCGACGCATATCGGACCGCTGGTGCCGAACCTCGACGAACTCGCCGACGCGCTCGACGCCGAGGCCCTGCGCGACGGACCGCACCACGAGGTCTTCCACAATCCCGCCAAAACCCTCGCCGCGCGGATGCGGGAACGGCGGCTGGTGCTGACCGGTGATTCCCCCGCCGCAGCGGTCGTGGCCGAGCACGGCGCCGAGGTGCTGTTGCAGACCGCGGGACAGATCGCGGCCGCCGTCGACCTCACCGAGGCCGTGGCCGCGAACGCCCGGCTGATCGAATCCGCCGAGGCGACCGCACCCGGTTACGACCCGCTGTTCCACGACGAGCAGTTGGACGGGCCGGCGCCGGTCGATCGGGCCCGGGTGTTCGTGGTGAGCGCCGACGGCGACCAGGTCGCGGCCCGGCGCCGGCTGGCCGTCTTCGGCGCGGGCGCGGGCATCGTCGACGCCGATCTGGTCAACGTCGACATCGAACTGATGCGAACCGAGGCGAGTGTGCCGCGCGAAGCCGGGGCGAGCGAACCCCAGGCGCCGGCGGCCGGGCGCGGCAGCGAGCTCGAACAACTGGCGGTGCTGGTACTGCGGCTGGAAATGGCCGCCGCGTATCTGCGTCTGCTCGGCGGCCCCCCAGCCACGAGCCGTCCCGCCCACTACGACGGGGGCCACTACTAGTGCACGAACTCGTTGGTGCGTTGCGTTCCTATGCCTGGGGATCTCGCACCGCCCTCGCTCAGCTGTGCGGTCGGGAGGTTCCCTCCCCTCATCCCGAAGCCGAATTGTGGTTCGGCGCCCACCCCGCCGACCCGGCGAAGGTCCTCGCCGACGGCGCCGGCCGCTCGCTGCTGGAACTGCTCGAGGCCGAGCCGAACCGGGAGTTGGGTACGGTCGCGGCGGCATTCGGCGGGCGCCTGCCGTTCCTGCTGAAGATCCTGGCCGCCGAGGAACCGCTCTCACTGCAGGCACATCCCAGCGCAGATCAGGCCCGCTACGGATTCGAACGGGAGAATCACACGCGGGTGCCGCTGGATTCCCCGATGCGCAACTACCGCGACGACTCCCACAAACCCGAACTGGTGGTGGCACTCGACCGTTTCGAGGCGCTGGCCGGCTTCCGCGATCCGCTGCGCACCGTCGACCTGCTGAACTCGCTGGCCGTGCCGGAACTGGTGCAGTACACCGAACTGCTTGCCGCCCAGCCGGACTCGGGCGGCCTGCGCACGCTGTTCACCACCTGGATCACCCTGCCGCAGGCCATGCTGGCCACACTGCTGCCGAAGGTCCTCGACGGATGTGTGCGCTATCTCAAACAGGTCGACCCACTCGAACCCCCCGGACTGGCCAAGGAATTCGCGGCCGAGGCGCGCACCACGCTGGAACTGGCCGAGGCGTATCCGGGTGATGCCGGGGTCCTGGCCGCCCTGCTGCTGAACCGATTGACCCTCGAACCCGGACAGGGCCTGTTCCTGGCCGCCGGCAGTCTGCACGCCTACCTACGCGGCATCGGCGTCGAAATCATGGCCAATTCGGACAATGTGCTGCGCGGGGGGCTCACTCCCAAGCATGTCGACGTGCCCGAACTGCTGCGCGTGCTGGATTTCGAACCGCTGCGGGCGCCGATCATCGAACCCGAACCGGTCGATGCGCACTCGTTCCGGTATCCCACGCCCGCACCGGAATTCGCGCTGCGCCGCTTCGAACTGGCCGAGGATGCCGCGGCGGTCGACATCCCGCGCGTCGGACCGGGCATCATGCTGGTGACGGCCGGGACCGTCCTGCTGTCGCAGGCCGGGAGCGAATTGCCGATCGCGGCCGGCAGCGCGGCGTGGATCTCGGCGACCGATACCGATATCCAGGCACGGGCCCTGGGCGGCCCGGCGCAACTGTTCTGCGCGTGTGTGGGCGAGTGAGCGCGCGGCCGCTTTAGTAGATTGATCGAACAAATCGGACATCTACCGGCGAGCGCCGGGGACGGAAGGACCGGGGCTGCACCATGTCTGCTGGTGGCGGAAAGAAGGCGATCTTCGCGGCGTTGAGCGCGAATGCCGGTATCGCGGTGGCGAAATTCGTCGGCGCCGCGATCACCGGTTCCGGCTCGATGCTGGCCGAGGCCGTGCACTCGGTGGCCGACACCGGTAATCAGGGACTGCTGCTGCTCGGGCAGAAACGTGCCGAGCAGGAGGCCGACGACCTGCATCCGTTCGGCTACGGGCGCAACCGCTACTTCTACTCGTTCGTCGTGGCGCTGGTGCTGTTCTCGCTCGGCTCGATGTACGCCATCTACGAGGGTGTGCACAAGATCCAGCATCCGGAGGAACTGACCTCTCCCGCGGTGGCGATCGTGATCCTGGGTATCGCGGCCGCGCTGGAGGGCTACAGCTTCATGACCGCGATGCGGGAGTCCTCGCCGCTGCGCGAGGGGGCGAGCTGGTGGCGGTTCATCCGAAATTCCCGCAGCCCGGAACTCCCAGTGGTACTGCTCGAGGACACCGGTGCGCTGATCGGCCTGCTGATCGCGCTGGTCGCCGTGGTGCTGACCGTGGTGACCGACAATGCGATCTGGGACGGTATCGGCACCCTCGGCATCGGCGTGCTGCTCGGTGTCATCGCGGTCGTGCTGATCGTGGAGATGAAGAGCCTGCTGATCGGTGAGGGCGCGACACCCGCGCAGGATGCGGCGATCCGCGCGAATCTGGTCGACGGCGAGCGCATCGACCGGGTCATCCACCTGCGCACCGAATACCTCGGCCCGGAGGAGATGCTCGTCGCGGCGAAGGTGTCGATCGTGCCCGGACTCGAGATCGCCGATATCGCGACCGCGATCGACGACGCCGAAGCCCGGGTGCGGGCTGCCGTCCCCGCCGCCCGGGCCATGTACATCGAACCCGATCTGTACCGCACCCAGCCGGTGTAGGTCCTTCCGGTTCAGCTCGTCGCGCCGAGCAGGACGGCCGGGTCGAGGCGGATGCCGAACCGTTCGCGCAGCGCACGAGTCGCGGCGTGCATGCCGCACATGCCGTGCACGCCGGGCCCCGGCGGGGTCGCCGCGGAGCACAGGTACACACCGGGAAGCGGTGTGGCATAAGGGTTCCAGCGCGGCGTCGGGCGGAAGATCGTCTGCGCCGGCGTCATCGCGCCGGCCGCGATATCGCCGCCGACGTAGTTGGCGTTGTACGCGGGCATGAGTGCGGCCGGGCGCACACAGGTGGCCTGAATCAGGTCACGGAAGCCGGGGGCGAAGCGTTCGAGTTGCGCGACGACTTCGGGACTCACGTCGCGGCCGGATCCGTGGGGTACATGGGCATAGGCGTAGAGCGTGTGGTTGTCGCCGGGCGCCCGCGACGAATCGACCACGCCCGGCTGAATCACCAGGACGTAGGGCCGCTCGGCGTGGCGTCCCGACGCGACGAGACGTTCGACGGCCGTCGCCTCGGCTCGCGTGCCGACGACGTGCACGGTGCCCGCGGCCGCCGGCTCCGGCGCCTGCCACGGCACCGGACCCGAGAGCGCGAAATCGACCTTGCAGGCCGCGCCGCCGAATCGATAGCGCTGCAGCCGGTTTCGATATGCCGTGGGAACCCGCGCGATCCGCAGCAGTTCCGTCGGCGCGGTATCGAGCAGAACCGTTCGCACACCGGCGAATTCGTCCAGGGAATCGACGCGGTGCCCGGTGTGGACGCGTCCGCCGTGCCGCTCCAGATCCGCGATCAGCGCATCGGCGATGGCCTGTGAGCCGCCGTGTGGAATGGGCCAGCCACCCACATGGCCGAGGGTGCCCAGCAGCAGCGCCACCCCGGCCGCCGCGAACTGCCGCGGCGGCATGATGGCGTGCGCACTCACCCCGGTGAACAGTGCCGCTGCGCGCTCCTCGCGAAAACGCAGGTCCCACATCGGCGATGCCTGCTCGAGCAGCCGGCGCCCGAAGCGCACGGCGGACAGCGGATCACGAGGGATATGACGCAGGTCCGACATCCCCAGCTCCACCACCGCCTCCCACTGTCGCACCAGCGGGGCGAACAGGCGCCGCCATGTCGCACCGTCGCGGCCCAGACCCTCGACCGTCCGATCCAGATCCCGCCAGGCCGCCGCGGCCACCCCGCCGTCGAGCGGATGTCCGTAGGAGATCTCGGGAGCCGCCAGTTCGACGCCGTGCGCGCCGAGATCGAAGGCGCGGAAGAACGGGGATGCCAGCGCCATCGGATGCGCGCCCGCGCACACGTCGTGGTGATAGCCGGGCAGGGTGAGCTCGGCGGTACGGCAGCCGCCACCGGCATGATCCGCGGCTTCGAATACCTCCACCTCGAGCCCCGCGCGGGCCAGCAGCACCGCCGCGGCCAGACCATTGGGCCCGGAGCCGACCACCACCGCATCCGCCATGATCACCACCTTAGGGCGAAAACCAAGGGCTCCACGGCATCCCGGCGCACCGACCGGCTACGGCAGATGGCACGTCAACTGCGAGTGCCCCAGCGCATGAGGACGTGCATGCGTTGTTCCCACAGGTCGGGGCGCAGGCGACCGCTTCGGTCCAATGCCGCCATCCCGTGCAGTGCGCTCCAGAACACTTCGGTATAGGCCCCGGATTCGTCGTCGGGGACGCGCGGGCGGAAGAGTCGCTCGAGTTCCTCGAAGCAGTCGCGCAATGTCTGCGGGGCGTCGGGGCCGAAGGGCAGTTCGGTGTCCTGAACGAACATGGCGTCGTAGAGGGCGGGGTTGTCGGCGGCGAAGTGCAGATAGGCCCGGGCGACCGCCTCCATCGCGGCGTCGGGGCCGTCGGCCTGTTCGCGCGCGGCCCGCAGGACATCTCTGAGCAGGGCGATCCCCTCCTCGGCGACAGCCGAGACGATCGCCCGCTTTCCCGAGAAGTGGCTGTAGAGCACGGGCTGGCTGTATTCGATACGTTCGGCGAGCCGACGCACGGTCACCGCATCCCAGCCGTCGGATTCGGCCAGTTCACGTGCACTGTCGATGATCGCCTGCCGGCGCTGGGCACGTTCGCGTTCTTTGCGTTCCTGAACCGTCATACCGAAATTCTAGCAACGCTAGACAAGTTAGCGATCACCACTTACGATCGACCTATCGGTTAGCAACGCTAGATTTTGGAGCAAGACAATGAAGCGTACTCGCATCGCCACCGCCCTCGTCCTGATCGGCGTCGCCTTCATCCTGTACATCGGCCTCGGCTACGTCCTCGCACCGAATTCCATGGCACCCGGTTTCGGGCTTCCGGCCTGGCCGCAGGGTGAGTCGTCGGCCTTCATGACACTGAAGGGAGTCCGCGATATCAGCTCCGGCGTGGTGCTGCTGGCGCTGCTGCTGACGCGGCAGCGTTTCGCCCTCGGTATCGCGATGCTCGCCGTCGCGGTGACCCCGGTCGGCGACATGCTGACCGTGCTGAACAACCACGGTTCGGTGACCACCGCGCTGAGCGTGCACGGTCTGACCGCAGCTTTGGTCGCGGCCACCGGCCTGCTCCTCGTGCGCGAGCGTTCGGCGGAGTCGTGCCGCGACACCGTCGCAGCGGTGCCGGTCACCGCTGTCTCGCAATAGTCGTAGGGAGTTCTCGGCCGCTACAACGACACAGGCCGCCCGTGCGAGTGCACGGGCGGCCTCGTCGATTCACAGCACGGGCCGATACACAGCACGGCCGATGCACAGCCCTGGAGCGGCGACCGGAACTAGACGTCGGTGGAGAAGCGGATCCCGCCGTCGGGCAGATCCACGCCCGGCCAGATGCGGGCGCCGCGCAGCAGCTCACAGCGGGCCCCGACGCTGGCGCCGTCACCGATCACGGCGTCGCGGACCAGCGCTCGCGGACCGATGCGCGCGCCGAATCCGATGATCGAGCGCTCCACGGTAGCGCCGGCCTCGACCCGGGCACCGTCGAACAGCACCGCACCGTCCAGCCGCGCACCGGCGCCGACCTCGGCGCCGCGGCCCACGACCGTGCCGCCGATCAGCAGCGCACCCGGCGCGACGCCGGCACCGGGATGAACCAGTGATTCGCCGCGCTGCCCCGGCAGCGCCGGAGAAGGCGCGATGCCGCGCACCAGATCGGCGGACCCGCGCACGAAATCCTCGGGCGTACCCATGTCGCGCCAATACGAGGCATCGACATGGCCCTGAATGTGGGCGCCCTCGGCCAGCAGCGACGGGAACACCTCGCGCTCGACCGATACCGGACGACCACTCGGGATCTTCTCGATGTACTCGCGGCGGAAGACGTAGCAGCCGGCGTTGATCTGGTCGGTCGGCGGATCCTGGGTCTTCTCCAGGAACGCGGTGACCCGGCCGGTCTCGTCGGTGGGTACGCAACCGAACGCGCGCGGATCACCGACCCGGACCAGATGCAGGGTCACATCGGCACGGGTCGAGGCGTGCGTATCGAGCACGGCCCCCAGATCGGCGCCGCCGAGGACGTCACCGTTGAAGACCATCACGTTGTCGGCGCGCAGCTTCGGCAGCACGTTGCGGATGCCGCCGCCGGTTCCGAGCGGCTCGGTCTCGGTGACGTATTCGAGGTCGAGGCCGAGCTCGGCTCCGTCGCCGAAATGCTCCTCGAAGACCTCGGCCTTGAACGATGTGCCCAGCACCACATGCGTGATGCCGGCATCGGCGATCCGGGCCAGCAGGTGATGCAGGAACGGTAGACCGGCGACCGGCAGCATCGGTTTCGGCGCCGACAGCGTCAGCGGGCGCAGCCGGGTGCCCTGGCCACCGACCAGGATCACGGCGTCAGTTGCGGTATCCACGCCCGCTCCCTCCCGAATTGTCCGGCATCAGTCTTCCCCTGTTCAGGTTCGGTCCACGCGTTATCGCTGCGCTTCGCGGTCGCGCTCGCGCAGCGCAGATCGAACCGCAAGTTTGCAGCGAATCGCAAGTCCGGCCCGCAACGCCCAGCGCAGCGGGGCCTGCCACCAGTGCGGATGGCGGTCGGCCTGGAAACGATAGGCGGAGGCGTGGTGGGCGGGCAACATGGTCTCCGGATGCCGCCCGGCCGCGTGCCCCTTGGCGTGGGTGACCTCGGCGGTCGGCACGAAGACGTTGTGCCAGCCGGCCTTGCCCATCCGGTCGCCGAAGTCGACATCCTCCATGTACATGAAGTAGCGGGAGTCGAAGCCCTCGATGCTGTCGAACGCGTCACGCCGGACCAGCAGGCACGAACCCGACAGCCAGCCGACCGTGCGCTCGGCGATCTCCTCGTTCTCCTGCCGGTACCGGCGCGTCCACGGGTTACCCGGCCAGACCGTGCCGAGGATCGCGTGGCCGGCGCCGTCGAGCAGGCCGGGCACCCGCCGCGCGGAGGGATAGATGCTGCCGTCCGGCTCGTGGATCAGCGGCCCGAGCGCCCCGGCTCGCGGCCAGCGCCGCGCGGCGGCCAGCAGCTGATCGATCGAATCGGTCCCCCAGCGCACGTCGGGGTTCGCGATGATCACGTATTCGATTTCCGGATCGAGCTCGGCGACCGCTCGGTTCACCGCGCCGCCGTAACCGATGTTGCCGCCGGTGCGCAGCAGCGTGACGTGTTCGTTGGACTCCGCGGCCAGCTCGGGAGCGCCGTCGGTCGAGCCGTTGTCGGCGAGGATCACCTGCGGCTTCTCCGCGGTGGCGGTCGCGAGGGTGCTGATGAAGTGGTCGAGATGCTCGCCCGGCGAATAGGTTACGGTGACCACCGCCAGCTGAGGGGTACGGTCCGCGGAAGGGGCTGAATCCGAAGCGCTCACGGAAGGCCAGCCTAATGGGTGAGAGGCCGGAGTAGGCACCCGAGCGCAGCCACCCACAGGGCCTTATCAGACTGACGGCCGGCACCGGTGCTCACGCTCGCCGCCTCGCGCGGCGGCGAGCAGGAAGAATTACGGTTTCGCCCGATCCGACAGGCGTGCCAGCGCGTCGGCGAGCGCCGCGCGCCACTCACGCAGCGGGGTGAGCCCGGCCTCGGCCCACGCTCGATTCGACAGCACCGAATACGCCGGGCGCCGGGCGGGACTCGGGAAATCGGCGGTGCCGCAGGGCCGCACCCGCTCGGGATCGGCCCCGAGTTCGGCGAACACCGCACGCGCCAGCCCGAAGCGGCTGACCGCACCCGCGTTGCTCGCGTGCAGTACCCCCGGAACCGGCTGTCGCGCAACGAGTTCCAGCAGACCCTGCGCCAGATCGGGCGCGTAGGTGGGCGATCCGATCTGATCGTCGACCACCGATATCGTCTCGCGTTCGGCCTCGAGCCGGCGCATCGTCGCCACGAAGTCGCCGCGGTCACCGGTGTAGACCCAGGCCGTGCGCACGATCGTGGCCTGCGGATACTCTCCGAGCACGGCCTGCTCACCGGCCAGTTTGGTACGGCCGTACACACTTGCCGGTCCGGTCGGGTCGTCCGGCTCGTACGGGTCCGAGGCGGTGCCGTCGAAGACGTAATCGGTCGAGATGTGGATCAGGCGCGCATCGGCCACGCGGCAGGCGGCGGCGAGTACCGCCGGCCCGGTGACATTGCCCGCATACGCCGCCTCGTGGTCGGACTCGGCGGCGTCGACGGCGGTGTACGCGGCACAGTTGAGCACCACGTCGCCCGGACGCACGACAGCGCGCACCGCCTCGGCGTCGGTGATGTCGAGATCGGCACGCCCCAGGGCGAGTGCCGTGGGCGCCGCCGCGCGCAACGCCCGGCCGAGCTGTCCGCCAGCACCGGTGATCACGAGCCGGGAGTGGGAATCGGGACTCACCCGGCAAGTCTGGCACGCCACGCCAACAGCGGTTCAGCGGTGCGGGCGCACTGGTTGGATAGCCTCGAATCCGGGAACTCCCCGGTACGCCACCGGTATCGGAGGCGGTGGGCTACGCGGGCAGATTCTCGGACGGGGGTCGATCGAGCGTGGAAAAGGAATACGGAGTGCCGCAGAACAGACGTGCGTCGTCGCCGCCCCGCGGCGCCGGAGCACCACTGCCCGGCGGCCGCATCCCGCGAGCTCGCGGCGTTCGCCCGAGGCCGGATCCCGGGGTGAATCGTCCCGGACGGCTGCTCGCCGTAGCCGCCGCGGCCGTGGTGTTCATCGTCACCGGCTTCGGCTGGCACAGTGTGGATTCCTTGATCTCCGGTATCGAGCGGATCGGCAATCTCGGCCTGGGCGGCGGCCACGACGGTGCGGTCGACATCCTGATGGTCGGCATCGACAGCCGCACCGACGCACACGGCAATCCGCTGAGCGACCAGGAACGGGCGATGCTGCACGCCGGCGACGAGGTCGGCACCAACACCGACACCATCGTGCTGGTCCGGGTGCCCAACGACGGCCGTTCGGCGACCGCGATCTCGATTCCGCGCGACTCCTACGTCGACATCCCCGGCATCGGCAAGGGCAAGATCAACTCCGCCTACGGCGCGACCAAGGAGAACGCCCGGCAGAAATACGCGTCGCAGGGCCTGTCCGACTCCCAGATCGAGCAGAAGTCCACCCAGGCCGGCCGGCAGGCGCTGATCAAGTCGGTCGCCAACCTCACCGGGATCACCGTCGACCACTACGCCGAGGTCGGGCTGCTCGGATTCGTGCTGCTCACCAATGCCGTCGGCGGGGTCGACGTATGCCTGAACAATGCGGTGGACGAACCGCTCTCGGGCGCGGATTTCCCAGCCGGACAGCAACGCCTGAACGGGGCGCAGGCACTGAGTTTCGTACGTCAGCGCCACGAGCTGCCCCGCGGCGACCTGGATCGGATCGTGCGTCAGCAGGTGTTCATGGCCTCGCTGGTGAACAAGGCGCTCAACGCGCGCATCCTCGCCAATCCCGCGAAGTTGCGCGAACTCAGCGACGCCGTCGGCCGCACGATCGTGCTCGACGAGGACTGGGACGTGGTGACCTTCATGCACCAGCTGCAGGATCTGTCCGGCGGGAAGGTGAATTTCGAGACCATTCCGGTGCAGGACCTCGACGGGACGACCGCCGACGGCGAATCCGTGGTGAAGGTCGATCCGAAATCGGTGAAATCCTTCGTCGCGGCGGCGGTCGGCGCCACCACCGACGAGCACGACGACGACCGGGCGGTGGCGCCGAGTTCGGTCACCACCGACGTCTACAACGCCGGCAGTACCGGTGGTTTGGCCGGCCAGGTGGCGCAGGCCTTGACCGGCAAGGGTTTCCACACCGGAACCGTCGAGAACTGGCCGGGTTCGCCGGTGCGCAGCAGCCGGGTGCTCGCCGCCTCCGGCTCCGATCCGAAGGCGAAGGCGGTCGCCGAGGCGCTCGGCGGCCTGACCGTGGTCGCCGCACCGGATGTGCCGGAGGGCGCGGTGCGCGTGGTGCTCGCCGATGACTACTCTGGTCCGGGCTCGGCGGCCGGCAGTCTGTTCGATATGTCCGGAACCTCGCCGGCCTCGGGCACCGCGACACCGGTGCCGCCCGCGCCTCCCATCGACGCCGGCCAGAACGGACCGAAATGCGTGAACTGAACGACACTCTCACCGATGCCCTGCTCGGCCCGATCCTCGCCCGCGAGCCCGCGGCGCCCCGGATCACCCACTACGACGACAGCACCGGTGCCCGCATCGAACTGTCCGGGCTGACGCTGGCGAACTGGGCGGCCAAGACCGCCAATATGATTCGCGACGAATTCGGCCTCGCTCCGGGCGCACGCGTGTCGGTGCTGCTGCCCGCGCACTGGCAGACCGCCGCGGTCCTGCTCGGCTGCTGGTGGGCGGGCACGGAGGTGGTGCTGCGGCCGGACGCCGACGCCGAGCTCGCGCTGGTCTCGGCCGCGCGCATCGACGAGGCCGGTGATATCGCCGAGGTGGCCGCGCTGTCGCTGGATCCGATGGGCATGCCCGTCGCCGATCTGCCGGTCGGCGTCACCGATTACGCCACGTCGGTGCGGGCGCACGGCGATCAATTCCACCCGTCGGGCGCGGGCGCCGCCCTCGACGGCGCCACCGTCGCCGAGACCGTGGCCGCGGCCCGGGCCTCGGCCGAACAGCAGGGGTTCACCGCGAGCGACCGGGTGCTGTCCGCCACCGACTGGGACACCACCGCCCACCTGATCGACGGACTGCTCGCGGTGTACGCGGCCGGGGCCTCGCTGGTGCAGGTGACCGCCCCGGATCCGGCTCGGCTCGAGCACCGGATCGAGACCGAGCGCGTCACCACTCGCCGGTCCTGATCTCCTACCCGGGTAGGGCACGGCGATCCACCCGCAGGCCGTTTTCGGCTCGCCCGCTACTCCGTAGTGTGGGGGTCAGCGAACCGGACGACGAACGGGGATGGCGATGAAGCCGCAGTACTGGTTTCGGTGGTTGGTGGTGCAGGGCACGCCGCGGCTGGTCTTGAAGACCTACGCCCGGCGCGGCGAAACCGTGGCACAACTGATGTCCAGCCCCGAGGCGGTCGATGATCCGATACCACTGCTGGAATCCCTGCGCGCACAGGGACGGCTGGTGCACTCCCCCCTCGGCTGGGCGACCACCGACTACGAGGTGGTGCGGACCGTGCTGCGCGACACCACCTTCAAGGTCGCGGCGGCCGAGGGTTTCGTGCCCGGACCGCTGCGGCCGCTGATGGATCTGGCGCCGCTGCCGCCCAATCCGGTGCAGCCGCCGTCGATGCTGGTGATCGATCCGCCCGACCACACCCGGATGCGTAAACCGGTGGCCTCGGCATTCACTCCGCGCGCGATCGCCCGGCTGCGCGACCGCGTCGAATCGGTGACCACGGAACTGCTCGATGCCCTGCCCTCCGGCGGTTCGGCGGATCTGGTCGCCGATTTCGCCTCCCAGGTGCCGATCGCGATCATCTCCGAAATGCTGGGCTTCCCCGACGCCGACCGCGACCGCTTCCTGGCGTGGGGCGACGCCGTCTCGCCGATGCTCGATATCGGCATCAGCTGGCCAACCACCCGCGACGCCTCGGCTGCCATTCTGGAGATGGACCACTATCTCGACGAGCACATCGCGCGGCTGCGGCGCGAACCGGGCGAGGACATCCTGTCCGGCCTGGTGAGTTCCGGCACGCTGGACAACACCGAGTTGAAGGCCTCCGCCACGCTGCTGATGGGCGCCGGATTCGAGACCACGGTCAATTTGATCAGCAACGGCGTCGTGCAGCTGGTGAACCATCGCGATCAGCTGGACCTGCTGCGCGAGGATCCGCAGCTGTGGCCCAACGCGATCGAGGAGATTCTGCGTTTCGACGCCCCGGTGCAGAACACCGGCCGCATTGCCGGGCGCGATGCGGAACTGGGCGGGGTCACCGTGCACCGGGGCAGCACGGTGGTGCTGTCGCTGTCGGGCGCCAACCGCGACCCGAAGGTGTTCGACGAACCGCACCGCTTCGACGTCACCCGCGCCAACGCCAAGGATCACCTGACGTTCTCCAGCGGCATCCACGCCTGCCTGGGCGCGAGCCTGGCCCGGATGGAGGGCACGTACGCGCTGCGGTCGCTGTTCGAGCGTTTCCCGAATCTCGTGCTGGCCGGTCGCCCGCAGCGCCGGCCGCTGTTCACCCTGCACGGCTACAGCCGGTTGCCGGTGCTGCTCGGTCAGCGCGCCGAACAGCCCAGCAGCGTCTGAGCCGGCTCAGCTGAAGCCGACCGCCTGGTCGCCCCAGGCGGTGTGCAGATCGTGATCGGGATCGTCGAGGACTCGATCCGCGGCGTCGACGACCAGTGTCGTGCGGGTGGATTCGCGGTAGGGCGGCCAATGCTTCGAGCCGTCCAGCGCGGCCGGCACTCCGTGCTCGGCGAAGGCCAGCCAGCGCCGCATCATCCGGCCCGAGACCTCGCTCGCGACCTTGCGACCACCCAGCCAGAAGGTCGGGTCGTGGTCGAAGGAGCCGAAATTGCCGAAGATGTACGGCAATTCGGTGGCGTGTCCGGCGCCTACACGCGCCGCCTTCAGCATCGGCGTGGCCTGATCGAAGCGATACATCCAGGTGCGGCTGTGCCGGGAATGCGCATCGGCGACCCAGTGCGCCGGCATCCGGAACGCCGCATCGGTCGACATCGCCAGCGCGCCGCGAGTCTTGGTCAGATCCGGGTAGGCGGAGGTGATTTCGGCGATGCGCTCGTGCGACATTCCGGGGTGTTCCCCCGCGACGGCATTGAGCATCGCGTTCACCGCATCCGGTGTCACCGGCATGATCGGCGAGCGGAACAGCCGGAACAGCGACGCCTCGTCCTTGTTGGTGCCGATGATCAGCGGTACGCGATGCGAGCGGCCCTGCTGGAAGCGGTCGGTCGGATAGGTGGGCAGCAGATCACCGTCCACCACCGGCGCCGCGGCAAGGCGCCCCGGCGACTGCAGCGGCACCTCGTCCAGCAGGATTCCGGCCGCGTCCACGATCCGTTCGACGGGGCATTCCAGCAGTTCCCCGGCACGTTCGGGCGGCAGATCCATCAGCTCCAGGAAGCGGCTCGCCACCCCGGCGGCCCGGTCGGGGCCGAAGACCGTCGTGGCCGGGGGGCTCTGCGCGATGGCGCGGTGGAACAGGCCCGCGGCCCGCGGCGAGGTCAGTAGCGCGGTGACGCATCCGGCGCCGGAGGATTCGCCGAAGACGGTGACGTTGCCCGGATCGCCGCCGAAGGCGGCGGCATTGTCGCGCACCCATTCCAGCGCCGCTATCTGGTCGTGCAGGCCGAGGTTGGCGACGAACCCGTCGCCCAGCGAGGACAGATCGAGGAAGCCGAGTGCGCCGAGCCGATAGTTCACCGCGACGATCACCACGTCGCCCATCTCGACCATCCGGCGGCCGTCGTAAATCGCCTGGGCCGCCGTGCCCAGACAGTAGGCGCCGCCGTGCAGCCACACCATCACCGGACGCGGCTGCACCGGCTCGGCGGCCGGCGCCCACACGGTGACCCACAGGCAGTCCTCGCCCATGCGCAGCCCCGAGTCGACGGGCACCATATCGCCCATGGTCTGCGGCGCGATCTCGCCGAATTCGGTGCAGTCACGCACTCCCGACCAGGGTTCGGGCGGTTCCGGCCGGGCGAACCGCTTCGGTCCCGCCGGTGCCGCGGCATAGGGAATGCTGCGCCACACGTGAACCGATCCCGTACGGAATCCGCGTACCGCGCCGCTGGTCGTGTGGGCGACGGGTCCGGCAGTGTCCTCGACCGGGGTCGCCTCGAAGAATTGAGTGCTCATCTCGCACCTCCTCGTACTCCCTGTAACCGAGAGTACGTCCGAGATCATTCGTACCGCGTCAGCCTCGATCGATGTGGCCGAGGTCGCGGGCGGGATCGATGCGGTCGCGCACGCGCTGTTTCAGCCCGGCGACATCCGGGAAGCCGCCGTCGGCTTTGCGCTCCCAGATCTGCTCACCGTCCACGGTGATCCGGAACACTCCACCGGTTCCGGGAATCAGTGCCACCTCGTCGAGATCGGTGCCGAAGGTGTTCAGCAACTCCTGGGCCATCCATCCGGCCCGCAGTAACCATCGGCATTGCGTGCAGTATTCGATCGCGATTCGTGCCATGCGGTGACCCTAATGAGGGTCCGGATTCCCGGTAGCCACCGCGCGACTGTCCACGTTTACGGCAACTCCTTCGCTATCTGCATTAATCGGGAATGTATTGCCGAAATAATAATGGGAGAGCACGGGAAACTCTTTACGAGCCGGTTACGATTCGATATCTCCATCGACGTAGACCCAGCGGCCGTCTATACGAGCAAACCTGCTGCACTCGGAGAGCACACCCCGCCGGCCGTCGTATCGGTATGTGGCGCGGAATTCGACCACTCCGGTGTCGTCGAAGAGGCCGCCCGCCTCCGTAGCGAAGACCTGCAGCGACACCCAGCGCTGCGCCGGATCCAGGGCCAGCCGTCGCGGCCTGGTTCGCGGATGCCAGGTCCGCAGCAGGTAGTCGCGATCGCCGACGGCGAAGGCGGTGTAGCGCGAACGCATCAGCGCCTCGGCGGTCGGCGCCGGGCGGGTGTCGTCCAGGCGCGGGCCGCAGCACTGCCCGAACTGTTCGCCGCTGCCGCACGGACAGCGGTCGGTGTCGTCCGGACGGTCGGGAAAGGTATCGGCCATCCGACGATTATCGCCGCCCGATATCACCTGTTCCGGCGGCGGCCGAAGACGGCGGGTACATCCGCGCGGCCGATGCGGTCGAGTTCCCCGGCCAGCCGGGCGGTCTCGTCGTACCAGTCACGCAGTTCGTGCAGGGTCGGCGCGGGTTCGGAGTCGAGGTGATGTCCGGCCCGCGACAGCGTCGCCCACAATCCGGCGACCCGGCCCGACAGTTCGGGGCCGGCGCAGCTGTCCAGCGCCAGCAGCTGGGCGCGCATACTGCACCGGGCCAGCGGTGGCGACACTCGCGCCCACAGCCGGTCCACCGACTGTTCCAGCGCGATCCGCAGGATCCACACCGTCGCCCGCGACCACAGGCCGCCCGCATCGGTGACCGTGCCGTCGAGTAATTCCGCGGCCGCCGCCAGACGCTGGGCCACGGTCGGGCTCACGGGTTCAGCCATGTCACGAATCTCTTCGTCCCCGAGATCAAATCGCCCGAGCGACGCTGGATGCGGATATGGGCTCCGGCCGTGGCATCGCGCACCACCGCGCGCGC
The DNA here is from genome assembly GCF_049538315.1 of Nocardia sp. AB354. Classification (NCBI taxonomy): domain Bacteria; kingdom Bacillati; phylum Actinomycetota; class Actinomycetes; order Mycobacteriales; family Nocardiaceae; genus Nocardia; species Nocardia sp. AB354. The sequence goes on from NZ_JBMVFU010000030.1 coordinate 78,063, forward strand.
CCACGGCGCCTCCCGGTCGAGATAGTCGTTGAGATCGTCGACCCGGTCGGGCACACCGAAGACCGCCAGGGCGACCGTCTCCCACGTGGTCCGGGCCCGATCGACGCGGCGCTGGACCTCGCGGTGGTCGACGCCGGCGGCCAGCAGTTCTCGCCGCGCGCGGGCCAACGCGGCCGCCTCGATCGCGGATCGGCAGCAGGTGATGACCAGTTCGTTCGCGATGGGCTTGGGCAACTGCCTGGTGCGCAGCAGGGCCCGCGCGTCGCCGAGATAGCGCTGCACCGGATCCTCGACCGCGCGCACCTCCACTCGCGAGTGTTCGCGCCGCTGCACGTCGAGAACCGTTGCGTCCAAACGTAACCGGCGCACCGCCTCGGCCAGCCGCTCGTCGTGGGTGAACACGATGACCTGGCGTCCGCTGCGCGCCACCGCGGCCAGCACGCGGGCGAGTCCGTCGACCTTCGCCGGATCCATCGCCTGCACCGGGTCGTCGATCATGACGAATCCGAACGGACTTTCGGCCACCGTGGCCCGCGGCAGGAACAGGGCCAGGCCCAGCGCATGCAATTCGCCCTGGCTCATCACTCCGAGAGCGGCGGCTCCGGAGTCGTCCACGGTGACGTCGAGCAGCACCTTGCGACTGGCTCCGGCGTTGCCCTGCAGGCGAATCGCGCCGAGATCCACATTGCTGCGCTGGCGCAACCCGCCCCAGATCCGCCGGGCGTGCTCGGCCAGCGGGGCGAGCCGCTCGTCGCGCAGGCCGGCGGCGGCCGACTTCAGCCAGTCCTCGGCGCGGCGGACGGTACGCAGCTCGGCATCGGCCGCGGCCACCAGCCGCGCCTCGTGCAGCCAGGTGGCGATGCGCGGGACCAGCGGCGTCCAGACCGCATCGATGCGATCGAGTTCCTTGTGCACGGCCCGCTGCAACACCTCCAGCCGCACCGCGAGGTCGGCGTGCGCGCCGCGCATCCGGGCCGCCAGCGTGGCGCCCGCTTCGACCTCCAGCAGGGCGGACCAGGATGACCAGGCGCGACGGGCGTCCACAGGATCGATATTCGGCGCGGCGATGGTCGAATCCAGTTCCGGCGGAACCGGTTCGATCAGCGCACGGGCCGCGGCGATCGCCTCGCCCAGCGCGCTCCGAGCGGCGGTCAGGACGGCGGCGCGCCGCTCGACGGCCTCGATCCGGGCCGTCGCCTCGCGCCGCCACCGCGCGTCGAGCCGGCCGTGGCCGCAGACCGGGCAGGGGCATTCGCCGCCCTCGGCGTGTTCGCGGGCGCCACGCAGCAGGTCGACCACCCGGAGTTCGGCCTCCAGATCGCCGGTCGCCAGGTCCAGCAGCTCCGCGGTGGCCCCCTCGACCGCCTCGGCGGCCGCCTCGACCTGGGCCGGAGCCGGAATGCGCAGCCGTGCCACGGCCTGCAGTGCCGCGACACCGCCGGGGTCGTGGCGGGCGCCGGCGAGTTCGTGGGCGATCGCGGACAGATCCGGCGCGGGCGCGCGCAACATCTCGGCGACGCGCTCGGCGCGCTCGTCGGCGACGGTGATCAGTTCGTCCAGCAAAGCCTGCCGGCCGTCCCGGGACTGTTTCGCGGCGCGTTCCAATTCGATTCGGCGCGTGCGGGTCCGGTCCAAGGCGGCACTGATGTCGTCGAGCCCGAGCAGCCGATGCAGCGCGTCGAACAGGTCGCTGGGACGGCCGTCGACCACCGCGCCGAGTTCGCTGTAGGACAAAAACGGCCGATACAGCTCGAGGGCGCGGGCCCAGTCCTGCGGGCGGAATCGGTCGCTGTCGCTGCCGTTCTCGTGCTGCGTCCAGCTGCCTTCGGACAGTTCGTCGCCGTCGGCCCACGTGCGCTCGATCGTGAACGGGCCGCGTTCATGCGCGACCAGATCGATCGCGATCCGGGGATCCTGCTCGCAGTGCATATTCCGCCAGCCGTCGCGCCAGACCGCGGATCTGCCCTCCCAACGCCGGTTGACGCCGGTGAGTGCGAGTTCCGCGGCCTCGGCGAAACTCGACTTACCCGACCCGTTGCGGCCGACCACCAGCGTCAGACCGGGGCCGGGCGCGATGCGCAGTACCGCCTCGCGACCGATTCCGCGGAAGCCGCGGACGCGGATGGCACGCAGGAATACTCCGGATCGCGGCCCGGCGCCGCCCGCCTCGGCGGACTCCCCCAGCGCCTCCAGCACCGTCTGCGCTACCTCGGGGCTCACCGACGAATCCGTCTGCAGCCGAGCCGAAACCAGGTCGCGCAGCCGCGGCGCGACCTCCCCCTGCTCTTGCCCCACTGCCCCTCCCGGCCCTCGCGCACGACTCGTCGTGGCGAACGCTACCGGAGAACCGGCCCGGGCGGGACGCATGGCCATCGAACGGTCGAACCGCCCGATGTCCACCCCTCGGCCGTCCCGGCCGGGCAGTTCCACGGGTTACACCCCTGACGGGTGGCTCGGTTCAACCGAACAGATCAGAATGCCAGAGATCACGATCATTCACAACAGCGCTTGATCCTGCAATCACATTCCGCGCCACGGCAATTCGTCTCGCAATCGATGAGCGAACCCGGTGACGGCCGGCCGGACGGCGGCGTCGACGGCCGGGCGCGCGATGTTGTCGGTGGGCTCGGGTACAAATCCGTGGGTACCGAACGAACGGGGGAACACGTGACGACCTCTCCGGCCGCGACCTACGCCGTCACCGCCGACAATGTGCTGGCCCTGGCGCCCGACGCCGCATCGGCGAGCGCCGCCCGCAAGCTCACCGCCGCATGGCTGGGCACCGGCGTCCACGGCAGCTCGCTGTGGGGGCAGTGCAAGGGCAGTGGCGCCACGCCGTATCAGACGATCGTCGACCTGTCGGGGCCCGCCTATCGCTGCTCGTGCCCCAGCCGGAAATTTCCCTGCAAACATGCGCTGTCGCTGTTACTGCTCTGGTCGCAGGGCACGGTCGCGGCGTCCGACGCACCCGCCGACTTCGCGGCCGAGTGGTTGGCGGGCCGGGCCGCACGGGCCGCGAAACCGGCCGAGCCGGCCACGCGCGGCACCAAACAGTCGACGCTCGACCAGCGGCGGGCGCGAGTGACCACCGGACTCGACGATCTCGACGTCTGGCTCGGCGACCAGATCCGCACCGGCCTGGCCCAGGCCGACCATTCCGCGGCGGCCCTGGAGGCGGTGGCCGCCCGGATGGTGGATTCGCAGGCGCCGGGGGTGGCGGCAGCATTGCGGCAACTGCCGCGCCGCACCCTGGGCGTCGAACAGTGGCCGGCGATTCTGCTCAGCGAATACGCCCGGTTGCATCTGCTGATCGGCGCACACCGGCGGCTCGATGACCTGCCGCCGGCGCTGGCTGCCGGGGTACGCGCCCATATCGGCTATCCGGCCAAGGCCGAGGAGGTCCGCGGCGGCGAGCCCGCGATCCGCGACCGGTGGATGGTGCTCGGGGTGCGGATCACCGAGGAGGAACGGGTCTTCACCCGCCGCACTCTGCTGCTCGGCCGGGACACCCAACGCTGGGCACATATCCTCGACCACAGCTTCGGCAGTGCGAGTTTCGCGGGCGAGCTGCCGATTCCCGGCACCATGGTCGAGGCGGACCTGCACTACTACTCGGGGGCGATGCCGCTGCGCGCGGTGTGGGGCGTGCGCCACGGCGAGCCGGAACCGTTCACCACCATCGTCTCGGAGTCCGCGTCCATCGCCGGACAGCTCGACGCTCACGCGCGGGCACTGGGCGCCGATCCGTGGTTGCGTGGGTGGCCGATGCTGCTGGCGGACGTGGTGCCGAGCCCGGGAACCGCCGGCTGGTATCTCGCCGAGCCCGACGGCACGGCGGTGCCCATCGCCGCGACCGCCGAGGTGCCGTGGCAGTTGATCGGACTGTCGGGCGGTCATCCGCTGACGGTGATCGGTGAATGGACCGCGGCCGGATTGGTCCCGGTCTCCGCTCTGGTGGCCGGCGAACTCGTCGGGGTCGAGACCGAATCACTTCTGGGGGTACCGACCCCCGGCACCGCCGTCCCGGCCTCGTCGGAGCCGATCGTGCCGGTTGCGCTGCTGGGTACCGCCCGCCGCACCCTCGATCCCGGCGGACTGGCCGAGGCGGTGACTTCGGCCGCGCGCGCCGACACTCCGGAACATGCCGTGCTGGGGGCTGTGGCGCTCCAGGAGCTGTATCACCGCGGCGGGGTGCCACCGGCCCGAGCCGAGTTGCCGGTCCCTGCCGCCGACGACGATCGCGCCCCATTGCCGCGGGCAGCGGCACAGCGGCTGCACGACCTGCTGGCCGACGGCTCACCGATGCTCGCCGAATGGTTCGAGGCCGCGCTGCCCGGCGACCGGCGGGCACCCGACGCACTCTGCGCCACACTCCTCGAGGCAGCGAGAAGCCAAGCAGCCCTGCGGGTTCCGCTGATGCGCCTGGCGGGCGCTCGGGGGCGGTGGCTGGCGGCGCTGCATCCACGCTGGCGACCGCTGCTGCGGACCGGTGACGACGATCCCCAGGTGTGGACGCACGGCCGGCCTGCCGAACGCCGAAGTTGGCTGGAAGCCCTGCGCGCCCGCGACGCCGCGGCCGCCCGGCAGGCCCTCGCCGAAACCTGGAGCCGGGAGCCGGCGCGCGGCCGGGCCGAACTGCTGGCGGTGCTGGCCGCAGGAGTCGGGCCCGAGGACGAGCCACTGCTCGAATCGGCGCTCGACGACGCGCGGCCCGACGTTCGCCGCACGGCCGCCGATCTCCTTGCCCACCTGCCTGATTCGGCCTTCGCGGAACGGATGCGCGAGCGCGCCGGCCGGTGGCTGACCGTCCGGTCCGGCCGGCTCGAGGCGCATCTGCCGCACGACCTCGACGACGCGGCTCGCCGCGACGGACTCGCCGACCGGCTCGACCCGGTGGCCTACCGCCGCGACGGCGGGGCGGACGTGGATGCCGAACGGCTGCGCCGCCTGATCGCCGCCACCCCGCTGCGACATTGGGAGCAGCTGTGCGGATCCGCGGAGGCCGCCACGGCGCTGGGGCTGCCCGACGACATCCTCGGGCCGGTCGCCGCGGGATGGGCGGAAGCGGCTCTGGCACAGGGCGATTCCCGCTGGGCGATTCCGCTGTTCGAGGTGCTGACCACCACGCCCACCCTGGGTGCGGATCCGCGGCTGCGACAGCGGTTGTTCGCGCTGCTGCCGATCGAGCGGCGGGTGCGGTACTTGTGCGGCCTGGACAGCAGTTGGCTGGCCGAACTCGAACTGCTCGTCTCGGCGCTTCCGCGGCCGTGGCCGCAGCCGCTGGCCGAACACCTGGTCCGGCTGCTGCTCGATCGCGCCCATCTGGCCGCCGCCCGTCCCGGCGCGGCCGGGCTGTCCCCCGCCTCCTATCGCACGCTGCTGCGCAGTGCCGCGATCAACTTCCCGGTCCGCGCGGTCGCGGCGGTGACCGTCGCCGCCCGCCGCTGTACGGACCCCTACTGGCAGAGCGCCTTCGACCGCCTCGCCGACGATCTGACCCAACGCACCCTGATGCTCGAGGAGCTGGCATGACCACCACCCAGAACCCACCCGCCGACCTGCTGCGTCCCCATGCCGAACAGGCCTACGCCGACGAACTCCGAGTCCTCGCCGAGGTCGACGACCGTCCGCGGCCGCCGTCGTGGCGGCTGTCGCCCTGGGCGGTGGTCACCTACCTGTTGGGCGACACCCTGCCCGACGGCACCGTGATCACCCCGAAATACGTCGGACCGCGCCGCCTGATGGAGGTGGCGGTCGCGACGCTGGCGACGGATCGGGCACTGCTGCTGCTCGGCGTACCGGGCACCGCGAAAACCTGGGTGTCCGAACATCTTTCGGCCGCCATCAGCGGCGCCTCCACCCTGCTGGTGCAGGGAACGTCCGGAACCGCCGAGGAGGCGATCCGGTACGGCTGGAACTATGCGCGCCTGCTCGCGGAAGGGCCGAGCGCCGGCGCACTGGTGCCCTCACCGGTCATGACCGCGATGCGCACCGGTGCGATCGCCCGCGTCGAGGAGCTCACCCGCATTCCCTCCGACGTGCAGGACGCCCTGATCACGGTGCTGTCGGAGAAGACGCTGCCGGTGCCCGAACTCGGTATCGAGGTGCAGGCGGCCAAGGGCTTCAACGTCATCGCCACCGCCAACGACCGCGACCGCGGCGTCAACGAACTCTCCTCCGCGCTGCGCCGCCGGTTCAACACCGTGGTGCTGCCGCTGCCCGCGGGCGAGGACGACGAGGTCGCGATCGTGACCCGCCGAGTCGAACAGCTCGGCGCCGCACTGCAATTGCCGCCGATTCCGGCTGCGGCCGAGGAAGTGCGGCGGGTGGTGCGGGTGTTCCGCGAACTGCGTTCCGGCATCACCGAGGACGGCCGGACCAAGTTGAAGTCGCCCTCGGGCACGTTGTCGACGGCAGAGGCGATTTCGGTGCTCACCAACGGCATCGCGCTCGCGGCGCACTTCGGTGACGGGGTGTTGCGCGCGAGCGATGTCGCCGGTGCGGTCCTCGGTGCGGTGATCAAGGATCCGGTCGCCGATGCCGTGGTGTGGACCGAGTACCTCGAGGCCGTCGTCCGCGAACGCCCCGACTGGTCCGATTTCTACCGCGCCTGCCGTGAGGTGCACGGGTGAGCGGCGACGCGGTCGCGCTCGACGAGCCGCAGACCCGGATCTTCGGCATCCGCCACCACGGTCCCGGGTCGGCGCGCTCGCTGTCCTGGGCGCTGGAACGTTTCCGCCCGGATGCGATCCTCATCGAAGGCCCGGCCGATGCCGACCCGCTGGTCGCCTACGTCGCCGCCGACGGTATGGAACCGCCGGTGGCATTGCTGGCCTACGCTCCGAACGAACCTTCGCGAGCCGCCTTTTGGCCGTTCGCGGTGTTCTCCCCGGAATGGCAGGCGCTGCGGTACGCGTCCGAACACGCTGTCCTCGTGAGCTTCTGCGATCTTCCGGCCACCCACACCCTCGCCCTCGACACCGAGCCGGGTGACAGCGGTGATCCGCTGGCCGCGCTGGCCGCCGCGGGCGGATACGACGACCCGGAGCGGTGGTGGGACGCCGTCATCGAATCGTCGTCGAATCCCACCGGGGACGGCACCGACATCTTCGAGGCCATCACCGAGGCCATGGGCGCACTGCGCGCCGCGGCCGGAGACGGTCCCGCCCGGGCGGCGTCGGAGACCGATCCCGGAGCCGACCCGCCGCCACCGTCCGACCTCGATCGGCACGCCACACATGCCTTCGACACGGAAGATACTGCGCCACAGCAGGATTCATCCGCGCCCACGGAGCTCCTGCCCGGTGGCATCGACCTGCGCACCTTGCAGCGTGAAGCGTATATGCGGCAGGTCATCCGCCGGACGCTCAAAAGCGGTGCGCGCCGGATCGCGGTGGTCTGCGGGGCGTGGCACGCCCCGGCGCTGGCGGGCAAACTCGGTCCGGCGGCGGCCGATTCCCGCCTGCTCAAGGGTCTGCCGAAGGTGAAGGCCACGCTCACCTGGGTGCCGTGGACCCACACGCGGCTGGCCGGCTCGTCCGGATACGGCGCGGGCATCACCTCGCCCGGCTGGTACCACCACCTGTTCACGCGGATCGACGACCCGATCGCCCGCTGGTTCACCCGGGTGGCCGGCGCGCTGCGCGCCCGTGACCTGCCAGTTTCCAGTGCGCACATCATCGAGTCGGTGCGACTGGCCGACACTCTGGCCGCGCTGCGTGGTCGTCCCGCGCCAGGGTTGTCCGAGGTCACCGATGCCACGCGGTCGGTGCTCTGCGACGGCGACGAGTCGATGCTGCGGTTCGTCAGCGACGAACTGGTCGTCGGCGAGGCGCTCGGTTCGGTGCCCGAGAGCACGCCGACCGTCCCGCTGGATGCCGACCTGCGCGCGCAGGCGCGCACCCTGCGGCTCAAACAGCAGGCTCTGGCACAGCAGTTGGACCTGGATCTGCGCAAGGACCGCGATGTGGCCAGGTCACATCTGCTACATCGGCTGCGACTGCTCGGAATCGACTGGGGCACACCCGTCACCGGCGAGGTCCGCAATACCGGCACCTTCCGCGAATCGTGGGCGCTGCGGTGGGAACCGGGCCTGTCGGTCGCGGTCATCGAGGCGTCGCGCTGGGGCACGACCATCCGCACCGCGGCCGAGGCGAAGATCCTCGACCGCGCCGGCGCCTCCGACGCCACGGTCGCCGATATCAGCGCGGCCCTGGAGACCGCGCTCCTGGCCGACCTCGGCGGCGCGGTGGACGGTCTGGTCGCTCGCCTGGAGGCGGTGGCCGCGCTGGATCACGACGTCACGCACCTGCTGGCCGCACTGCCCGGACTGATCCGCACCCTGCGCTACGGCGACGTCCGCAGCACCGACCTCGGCGCGCTGGCGCGAGTCGCCGACGGCCTGCTCCTGCGCATCTGCGCCGGGTTGCCCGGCGCCGTCACCGGTCTCGACACCGATGCCGCCACCGAACTGCGCGGCCTGATCGACGCCACCCACGTCGCCATCGCGACCCGTGATGATGCGGACGCCACCCGGTCCTGGCTGGCGGCACTGGGCCTGGTGGCCGACCGCGACGATGTGCACGGGGCGCTGGTGGGCCGCGCGGTTCGATTGCTCTGCGATGCGGAAATCATCGCCGACGCCGAGGCCGCGCGTCGGCTGTCGGCGGCCCTGTCGATCGGCCACAGCCCGGCCGAGAAGGCGGCGTGGATCGACGGCTTCCTGGGCGGGCGTGGCCTGCTGCTCGTCCACGACCGAGACCTGTTGCGGCGCATCGACTCCTGGCTGCGCGAGCTGGACGAGGAGCAATTCGTCGCGACCCTGCCGCTGCTGCGGCGCACCTTCGGCGCTTTCGAGGCGGGAGAACGACAGGCCATCGCCCGAGCCGTCCGGGAGGGCACGCCCCCGGCCGCGCCGCAGCGCGGCCACTCCGGGCCGGACGCCGCCCGCGGCGTGCTGGCCCTGCACGCGGCGACCGAAATTCTGGCGGGCGCACGATGATTCGAGCCGAGAGGAGCCGACGATGACCCATATCGAATCGGATGAAGTGCAGGCCCGGCGCTGGCGACTGGTCCTCGGCGCTCCCGCCGAGGCGGGTCTGGGCGGGCTCGGCACCGCCGAGGACGCGGCGATGGACCGGGCGCTGTCGGCGCTCTACAACGGCGACGAGCACGCGCCGCCGGACAAGCGCGCCACCGGCCTGGGTGGTTCGGCGCCGAAGGTCGCCCGCTGGCTGGGCGATATCCGCACCTACTTTCCGTCGACGGTGGTCGAGGTCATGCAACGCGACGCCATCGACCGGCTGCAACTCACGCAACTGCTGCTCGAGCCCGAACTGCTCGAGGCGGTCGAACCCGACGTCCAGCTCGTCGGCACCCTGCTCAGCCTGAACCGCATGATGCCCGAAACAACCCGCGCCACAGCACGAGTCGTGGTCGAGAAGGTGGTGCGCGACATCGAACGCCGGCTCGCCGCGCGCACCGTGGCCGCGGTGTCCGGTGCGCTGAACCGCGCGGCGCGGGTGTCGCGGCCACGGCTGCGCGATATCGACTGGGATCGGACGATTCGCCGCAACCTCGCCCACTATCTGCCCGAACACCGCACGGTGGTGCCGCAGCAACTGGTCGGATACGGGCGCAAGGCGCAGGCGGTGCGGCGGGAGGTGGTGCTCGCGATCGACCAATCGGGGTCCATGGCGGCCAGCGTCGTCTATGCCTCCGTGTTCGGTGCGGTACTCGCCTCCATGCGCTCGCTGAAGACCGCACTGGTGGTCTTCGACACGGCCGTGGTGGATCTCACTGAGCAACTGTCGGATCCGGTGGATGTGCTGTTCGGCACACAACTCGGCGGCGGAACCGATATCAACCGGGCCATCGCCTACTGCGGGCAACTCGTCACCCGTCCGGCCGACACGCTGTTCGTCCTGATCTCCGACCTGTACGAGGGTGGAATTCGCGACGAGATGTTGCGGCGGATCTCGGCGATGAAAGAGGCGGGCGTCCAGGTCCTGGTACTGCTCGCGCTCTCCGACGAGGGCGCCCCGGCATACGACCACGACAACGCCGCCGCGCTCGCCGCGCTCGGAGTGCCCGCCTTCGCGTGCACTCCCGACCGCTTTCCCGACCTGCTGTCGGTGGCCCTCGACCGCGGCGACGTGGCGACCTGGGCCCGATCCAACGCGAGCCGCCGATGATCACCCGACCGGCGCCCGTGTCCGGCGCCACCGAAAGGTCTTGCCGGACCGCAACTCTCACCGGCAGCACAGTCGCGCGGCGACTACCTGCTGTTCTCGGCGGGGTACGGCCGATTTCCTCCGTACGGGCCGCGCAGTTCGGCGGGCCGCGCGCCGGCGCGGAAATCGACGCGATAACTTGGACCGGTGTTGAAGAATTCCGTGGCCACGACGGCAGGAGCATGGCGGGTAGGTGACGGCACTGCGGTGTCATTTCGCGAGGCGGCGGTGGCCTGGGCATTGGCCGCACATGCCGAACTGGCCGAAACCGCGACCGGATACGGGCATTTCATCACTGTGAACGAGTTGGCCGAACGGATTCAGGACGTGTCCGGGGTGCATACCGAGGCGCCGACACGCACCTGGATGGCCGCGATTCTGCGGAAGGTCGCGCGGCGCTGCCACGGCGCCGGTGAGCCGCCGCTGACCGCGCTGTGCGTACGCCAGAACCACACCGTCGGCGACGATTACAAGTACGTGCTCGAACTCGCCGGCCTGCCGATTCCCGACGATCTCGAACTGCATGCGGCCTACGCCCGCTGGCAGTGCTATCAGCACTACGGTGCGGAGATGCCCGCCGAGGTCGGCGTTCCGCCGCTGACGCCGAAGGTGGACGCGCGCCGCCGCGGTCGCAGCGCGACCAGAACCGTGATGGCACAGGAGGAGAAGGCGTCCGAGCCGCGGCCGGCGGTCTGCTCGCAGTGCTTCATCCAGCTGCCTGCCGGCGGC